>DAOQWY010000018.1 GCA_035342335.1 Bacteroidales bacterium | reverse complement strand
AGTTGACCAGGGTGATGATGTCCAGCACGTTGACCAGGCCATCCTCGTTCACATCTGCACACAGGAAATCCTCCTCCTGGGGTAAGGATGGTACATCAGGGGCAAATGCAGAATATTCATTAAGGATGAATGCTTCATCCGCAGTCCTGTCATTGGCCGTGATTACGTTGTTAATTCCTAAAAGCAGGAGGGCTGCTGCTACAATGAAAAGGAAGCGTTGTTTCATGGTTGAACAGTTGAAGGTGAATGGGGATGCAAAATAGATAAATGCAGAGGGATATGCAAGTTTTTATGTAAGTATTTCAGAAATGCAGCTGTAACATAACATTTGCCTGTTACGGGATCACTCTCTTTTTCTTAAAATACTGTGAATCAATATAATATAAAATTCTTAATGAGAGACTGTTGGTGGCGGCAGAGGAAAGGGTCCAATCGAGGTTCTGAAAATACGATTCATAGATGTCCTTTGTGTCCAAAAGATCAATGGCATTTTTCCAGACGATGGCAATTTCGCTGCCGGGCGAGAATTCCCATTTGTAGGCCATGTCAATGGTGAATGCATTGTAACTGAAGTCCTCGTCGGAGGAATAATCATTGCCCACCAGATGACCGTCGGGCTGGAGGTCATAGAAGCCTTCATAGATTCCCAGAAGCCAGTAATGCCTTACCTTCAGGGCAAGCGACATCTTATTGTTGAAAATATAGCGCGTTGACAGGGTATTCGTTACATTGGTCACATCCCGTTTGCCAAAAATGATGACCTCCTGGCTACCGGGATTGAGGCTGTCCGCAACATAGCCTTTGTCATTCAGCGCTATGGAGTAGCCCAGCGAAAGGGAAACGAACAATTTATCGCTGATACGTAAGCGCGGCGAGACGGTCAGTGTATACCCCCGTTCGTGATCCTGATTCGTATGATAATATTCCCCTCCCACATCTGCAATGAAACGTTTGCGGTAGTCAGGCGAAATAAAACCTGAAATGGCCCACACAGGAGGAAGTGCATAATACCAGCCCTCAACCCTGGGCTCATAGTAGTCATGTTCATCAATGGGACGATAGTAAGTTTCCAGTGATACGCTAAGATAGTTCCTGAAGGTAGCGAATGTGTGCTGCCCCATGCCAAAGTCAGTGTACTTCAGGGGTGAATAGAGGGTTCCATACTCCAGATAGAGGGAGTTCTGCATTTCAATGAAAATGCTGAACGGATCATAGATGTTGTATTCCAGATCCAGCTCATTTTCAATTTCGTTGTTGTGCTGAAGGTATCCCATGTCATTCGGGTCATAGGTGTCCGTTTTCAGGTCATTTGCGAGTGAAAATGTAAAATTACCACTGGTTTTGCCTGCAGCAAAATGATGACTGTACCCATATTGGGGAGTGATCCCTTGAGCATATTTCTGGCTGACGATCACTTGACCTTCCATGCCATAGGTGTTGGATTTGTTGATCAGGCGAAAATCACCGCCTGTTACATTGGCACAGTAGTTTTCTTTGGGCTGGACGACATTGGTGTTGAAAATGCTTACATACGAGTTGTTTTTTAGCGATTGTTCAAACACCAGCATGTTATAGTTCGCAAACGGTTCGGTCAGGATGTTCCTTTTTTCACCGCTGATTGTATCCTTCACCGTGGCATAGGTGTTGGCAGTCATTCCGTTGAAAAAACCGATGGCAAGGCCTTTTGGATTTTTCCCGGTGATCTTGGTGGCATTCAGCATCTGTGCCTCTTCCGGGTTCTTGATGACCTTTTCGTTCTCGCATAGATGATCACTCACAGTGAAATATCCATCGGGAGTGCCTCCCACTCTCCTTGAATAAAATACGTCTCCTTTGTCGAAAAGCTCTGTCCCCTCGGTGAAGAATGGTCTCTTTTCTTCATAATACACCTCAAAGGGCGACAGATTGTAGATCTCTTCATCGGATTCCACCTGGCCAAAGTCAGGGATCAGGATCATGTCGAGTGTATAACTGTCATTGATCCCGTAGATCAGATCCATCCCTCCTTTGTAGGAAAATCCCCACTTATCAATATCAGGGACTTTGGTCACGTAACCGGAAACGTAGGGGATGAGTGCAAGCCTCAGCGGGGATTTGACATTCGTGATCCCTGTGAGCTCTCCGGCCTGGTTGTTGACGCCCAGCACTTTCCGGTCAACCGGATCCCATGAGGATATTTCACGGTATCGCCGGATCTGTCTGAAACAGTTCATCCCCCAGGCCTCGTTCCCTTTTTCGGGAAACCGCAGGGCAGAGTAAGGGATCTTCATCTCAGCCACCCATCCGTTTTCAACGATTCTCGTATGAGCGTACCAGACGGCATCCCAGGAACGGTCCTCCTCAAAATCACCCTGTCCCTCGATGCCAAGGCTTTTTGAATCCACCTGCACGCCGGCCACGGTTACATTAAATTCGTATGCGACAAGAGCATCATTAAAAGGATCGATGCTGACGCCAAAATAGTCCGTGTTGGATATCTCATCCCTTACGCTCAGTTCCTTCAGGATACTGTCGGGTGAGGGATCGTACATCATGGCGCCAACATACAGTGCATCATTGTCGAAAATGAAGAGGACCTCCGTTGTACAGGAGGCCGGCTGCCCGAACACCGGCTCCACCTGGATGAAGTCTCCGGCCGGAGCTGCCTGCAGCCATGAGGAGTCGTTCAGGATACCATCGATTCTGGGCGGAACAGCTATGCGAACCGCTTCCGCACGCTTTTTGGGAACATCGGCCTGCGGGAACACCTCGGTGGCTGTAAGCAACAGAATGACCAACAAGGATAGGGATCCTCTCATCATAATAGATCCGTGTAGCGTTGATAATTCTCTTCAAACAATTTTTTTTTATTTGAAGAGGGGGAGAAGTAGTACATCAGGTTGATATTTTCCTTACGAACAATTGTGATGTTTCATACTTCACCACCTCAACTTCCTCTCCCTTTTCGATGTAACCTGTCAGGGCCGTGGCATCATACACCTCATCCCCGATTCTTACTTTTCCGGCAGGCCGGAGTATGGTCAGCGCCCTGCCTTTCTTCCCCATCACGTTAGTGTACTGGAGATCGGCAGAGGTATATCCTTCTGATTTTTCCTGTACCGTATCCAGGGCAAGGTGGCCAAAAATCGTTGTGGTCAGGATTTGTTTACCCAGGTAAAACGAAATGACCAGAGAGACAAAGGAAGCTATGATGACCAGGAAGATGGAACTGATGAGGGCCTTGAAGGCGTCGCCCGGGAAATGAAATCCCACGTTTCCCACCATGCTCAGTGCCAGGCCTGCAACAATGAGTACGATGCCCGAGATGCCCAGCACGCCAAATCCGGGTATGGCAAAAAGTTCGATGGCCAGAAGAACAACACCGACGATGAAGATCAGTATTTCCCAGTGTGCTGCCAGCCCTTCCAGGTAAAGAGGCGCAAAATAGAGCAGGGCTCCGAGTACGGCAATTGCCAGAGGAAATCCGATTCCGGGGGTCTGAAGCTCAAAGTAGATCCCCCCGATGATCAGCATGATCAGCAGTGCGCTGACGACAGGATTGACCAGAAAGGCAATGATCTTATCCACCGGTTTGAGCTCCTGCTCGATCAGTTCATAGTTTTCCACTCCCAGTAAATCCATTACATCACCCATATCTTTGGCTTCTCCTTCACAGAAATCATAGTTGATGGCTTCGCTGGATGTGAACGTAAGCACCTGGCCGGTATCGGTAATTCCCGGAATGGCCATCCTGGGATCGACCATCGCCTGGGCGATCATCGGATCCCTTCCCTGCACCTCTGCCGTGGAACGCATCATGGAGCGCATATACGACTGGTATTTGTCCGGCAACGGTTTGCCCTCCTGATCAACCACCGTTGCAGCGCCGATATTGGCCCCGGGGCTCATATAGATGCTATCGCAGGCAATGGAGATCAACGCGCCGGCAGAGGCGGCATTGTTGTCAATGAATACGTGGACGGGGATGCCGGCATTAAGGATCCTGGTCCTGAGTGAATCCGCCGTTTCCAATACGCCTCCGTAGGTATTCATATGTATGATGACCATATCCGCTGAAAGATCTTCTGCCTGCTTAAATGCTTTTTTTGCCTTGTGCCAGACAGGAGGTGCAATCTGCTCCTTAATGTCGAAAAGATATACTTTGACTTTCTCTGATTGGTCAGCCTGTTCCTGACTCAGCAGCATGCCGGGCAGGATGATCGCGAACGCCAGGAACAGAAGCCCTGGCAGCCACCGGCAGGTTTTCTTGTTCCGGTAATGGTCAGTGTGTAAGTGCATGTTGATGGATCAAACGGTTAATTCTTACAATAATAATCGAAATAACAATTCTATGTGAAAAATTTTTGGAGCGTACTCAACAGATTACCGTGAAGGTTCGGGTTGGAGGCAAGGATCTGTTTTCCGTGAATGAAACCGGATCCTCCGGTGAAATCACTGACCAGCCCGCCTGCCTGTTGCACGATAAGCGCCCCCGCCGCCACATCCCAGGGATTCAATCCATATTCATAAAAGCCGTCGAAGCGGCCGCAGGCTACATAGGCCAGATCAACAGCGGCCGAACCCAGACGCCTGATACCCCTTGAATTTTGCAGAAGATGTCCCAGCAAACGGAGATTTTGTTCCAGGTATCCCGGATCAGTGTATGGAAATCCTGTTGCAAGCAGGGAATCATCCATGATCCGGGTGGAGGAACAGCGGATGGATTCACCGTTTAAATAGGCAGGGCCATTTTCCCAGGAATGGAAACATTCTTTCCGGTTCACTTCATAAACCACCCCCAAAACCACCTTTTCGCCATCCATCAAGGCAATACTGATGGAGTAGATGGGCAGTCCGTGAATGTAATTCGTGGTGCCATCCAGAGGATCGATCACCCACTGGAACCTCCCGCTCTTTGTCTCAGTGGTGCCTTCTTCAGCAATGAATCCCGCTTCTGGAAGCAGGGAGGCAAGTTCTTTGACCAGCAAAGCCTCCGACATTTTATCAACGTAGGTCACATAATTATGGCGCCCCTTTGTCTCAAGATCTTTCTGGCTGATCCTGTGTATGTCCCTCCGGATGATCCCGCCTGTGGTGCGCGCCAGATCGCACACGCGTAGACTGAGGGTTTCAAGGTTAATGGTTTCAGGTTGCATGTTACAGGTTACAGGTTGCAGGTTTATTGTTACGGAATTTGATGACTGTCTGGCTCATGTTTTGATTTTTGCTCTTTGATCTTTGCTTTTTGATTTTATTTTAAAGAACCAGAATCCAGCTGCTCCCAGTAAAATTAGCAAAATGGCGATCCACTGTGCCTGCGACAGTTCGATGCCCAGAAAACGGTAGCGCTGGTTGATCCGGATAAATTCGATCAGGAATCGTTCGATTCCGTTCAGGATTAAATAAAAACTGAACAGATAGCCGGGGATGATCCATTTTTTCCGTGTCAGCCAGAGTACGACGAAGATGATGCATCCCATGACGGTTTCATAGAAAGATGTGGGGTACACCGGCACTGACAGGACAAAGCAATGATCACCTGTACAGCTGTTGATGCGGTTCCCTTCGTTGATCACATTATGGGGGAAGTCAAATGCCCACATCCAGTCGGGCAGGAATCCCAACCAGGCCGGTTTTGGATCAGGATTCTCAACGCCCCAGCAACCATCTCCGGAAAGCTGACACCCGATGCGTCCGATGGCATAGGCCAGGATCAAGGCCGGTGCTACGGTGTCGGCAATATGCGGCCAGGGAATCTTGTTCCTTTCAGAATAAAATATGACGGCAAAGGACGCCACGATCAGACCTCCGTAGAACGTCAGCCCGCTGAACGAAAACAGGGTCCCGACCGGATCCCGGGCCAGGTCGCCGAGGTGCTCAAAAACATCAAAGATCTTGGACCCGATGATTCCAAAAACGGCAGCCACCAGTACGATACTGGCCGTGAGCTGGTAAGGGTGAACGGTTTCCTGGATTTTGACCGGTTTGTCAAGCTTTGCTTTATGTCTTTTATAATAGGTGGAGAAAACGGACAGGGCACCCAGCAGGATCCCCCCGATCCAGCTTCCTTGTGCTGATAAAATGTAATCCTGCGGAGTAGCAGCAAAATCCGCGTAATCCACGATCATCCCGATGAGTTTGTAACCGATGATGAAACCAATGATCCCCGTGCTTGCCAGATCCCAGGCTGTGGCGGACCTGCCTTTCCAGACTGTCCTGGTCCTGGAATGGATCTGCCCTTCTTTTTCCTTTCTTTTCAACTCCAGCCATACGATCCAGGCTGCCGCCATAAATGCGCAAGCCATGAAGAATCCATAAGTCTGGACCGGTAAATTTATCCTGATCCCAAACAGATAGTCAAGTAAGTCGCTGAGTTTTGGAAACACCGTTGATATTTGTTAAATTGTTAAAATAATTTTATCCTACATACTACATTTTTCACCCTTCATAATCATAAAACTCATTCTCATCCAGCTTAATCAATTTTACCGGGATGATCTGATTGACAAGATTTTGATCGTATGGGGCTTTCACGTGGATGTAATTCTCCGTGAATCCGAAAAGTTCCGTCTTAATTGGATCGGATTCAAATAAGACCTGATGCGTCGTGCCCTTATTTTTATGGTAAAACAGTTTCTTTTTGTTCTCTGATAGAACATGCAGCTGCTGGCTTCTTACTTTTTTAATTTCCGGTCTGATCTTGTTTTCCATCCTGGACGCTACCGTTCCCGGCCGTTCAGAGTAGGTGAATACGTGAACGTAGGAAAGATCCGTGTTTTGAATGAAGTCGATCGTTTCGGTGAAATCGGCATCTGTCTCACCGGGAAATCCGACGATCACGTCAACAGCAATGCAACTGTCAGGCAGGATGCTTCGTATCCTTGCAATGCGATCTGCAAACAATTCGCGCCGATAGTTTCTTTTCATCAGCGCCAGGATCCTGTCGGAGCCTGATTGCAGGGGAATATGGAAATGGGGCATGATTTTGCCCGACGAGGCCACCAGGTGGATGATCGCGTTGGTAAGCAGGTCCGGTTCAATGGATGAGATCCGGATCCGCGGTACGGTGATCTGCTCCTCCATCTGCACCAGTAAATCATAGAGCGATTCCCCGTGGTGTTTTCCGAAATCCCCGATGTTCACTCCGGTCAGAACGATCTCCTGTACGCCGGCCTCATGGATCATTCGTGCTGATTCGAGTACGGACCTGACCGGGGCGCTTTTGCTGCGGCCGCGAACAAAGGGGATGATGCAATAATGGCAAAAATTGTCACATCCATCCTGAACCTTGAGAAAGGAACGGGTCCGGTCGTGCAACGAAAAGGCGGGTACGAAAACCGGATTGCTTTCCGGGGAGCCTTCAGGAACAGCAAACCTGCTACCAGCAGTCAGGGACCGGAGATGCTCTGCCAGCGCATATTTGCTTTCGTTCCCCAAAACCAGATCGACTTCTGGCATGGTGGCCAGCTTCCGGGATTTTAACTCGGCGTAACAGCCCATTACGACGATCACGGAAGAGGGATTCCCGCGTTTCAGACGCCGTATGAACTGGTTGCACTTTTTTTCGGCTGCTTCAGTGACCGTACAGGAATGGATCACATAGATATCGGCCCTCTCCCTGTGATCCACCAGTTCGTAACCCTGTTCAGGCAGGCTTCTTCCGATGGTTGAAGTTTCAGCGAAATTAAGCTTGCACCCAAAGGTATGAAAGGCTATTTTCCGGCGGTTGGACATCAGTTTGCCAAATGGAAGACAAAGGTAGGGAATTAATAGCTGCAAGCTTGAAGCTTTTATCTTACCACCCTTTGCAGCACAATCCCCGCCACAATGAAGATCAATCCGATGATCGTGTACCCCATGATCTGCTCACCCACTGCAAACGAAACCCAGATCAGAGAAAGGAATGGCGAGATGAAAATGAGGTTGGCGACTTTTGCGGTGGTCACGCTCAGTTTAAGCGCTTTGAGCCAAAGGATGAAGGTGATCCCCATTTCGAACAGACCGATGTAAACCACACCGGCCAGCGCTTCCGGCGATGGGATCCGGATTTTGCGGAACACCAGCACTGCAGTCAGGGTATAAAGGAATCCGAACAGGAAGTTGAGGAACATTTTCGAAACCTCTTCCCTTGGATCCTTCATATTAAAAATGAAGAACACCGCCCAGAATACCGTGCAAATGAGGGCCAGCGCCACCCCCTGGAGGTTCGTGAATTGCAAACCCGTGAGATTCCCTTTCAGGACGATGATGATCACTCCAATGAAACTGATCAGGATGGCGATGATGCTTTTATACCCGATTTTCTGCTTCAGAAGTGGTACGGACAGAAGGGTCAGCGTGATCGGCCAGACATAATTCAAGACAATTGCTTCCTGCGCCAGGAGGAGGTCGTAGGCTTTCAAGACCGTTATGTAAAATAGGAATGGATTCAGCAGGCCGAGCAAGGCTGAATGCAACAGGTCCTTTTTTGTGATTTTACTCAGGCTTGTCCATTGGCCCTGCAAAAGGAGCAGGATCAGGAAGATCACAACAGAGACGAGTGAGGCATAAAGCAAGATGTTCAGGAAGTCGATTTGCCGCAATGTCAGTTTAAAGGCCGATCCGATCGTCGACCAGAAGAGCACGGCGATCAGTGCCAAAAGAGTTGCTTTCCGCTGGTTCGGTACGGTCATCGATATCTTTATACGTTTCTCCCCGTTGAATTCAGGTGCGAAAGGTAACGAAAAATCAATTATCAGAAAAAACTGTATCTTTGCCAACTCATCAACAGAATCATTCAGAATGAAACGATTGGGTGTGGTAGCTTTTGGAGGCAACGCGCTGATCCGGGATGGACAGAAGGGCACCATCGATGAGCAGGAAGCAAATGCATATAAGACCTGCGAAAACCTCATCAAACTCATTGACCGTGATTATAACCTGGTGATCACGCACGGTAACGGACCGCAGGTGGGCAACATCATGCTGGCCAATACGGCAGGGCATAAATTGTACGGATTGCCCGACATGCCCCTTGACATCAGCGTGGCTTATTCGCAGGGCTTCATCGGTTACGTGATCGAACAGCAGTTGCGTAATGTTTTAATGTCGAAGGATATGGACCGTGACATCATCAGCATCATCACACAGGTGCTCGTCAACAAGGAAGATCCTGCCTTTCAGAATCCGACAAAACCGATTGGGCCTTTTTATACAAAGGACGAAGCCGAGAAGATCACGACGGAAACCGGGGCCAGGTTTTCGAAAGATCCACGCGGCAGGGGATGGCGCAAAGTGGTGGCATCGCCCAAGCCGCTGGTCATTTCCAATGCACGGTCCATGGAACGCCTGGCCAGGGACGGACAGATCGTCATTGCTGTCGGCGGCGGCGGCATCCCTGCATTCTTCGTCCAGGAAAACAAACTCCAGGGGATCGATGCGGTCATCGACAAGGATCTTGCCTCTGCATTGCTTGCCGTGCAGATCAATGCGGATAAACTCTTTATCCTGACCGACATTGACAAGGTCTACATCAATTTCAATACTCCTCAGCAGAAAGCGCTTGACCGGATGTCGCTTTCAGAAGCAAAGCATTATCTTGCAGAAGGACATTTTTCAGAGGGAAGTATGGCCCCTAAGATCAGGGCAGCCATTCATTTTGTCGAAAACAGGGGGAAGGATACGATCATCACCCATACGGATCTTCTGGGAACAGATGGCGGAGGAACCAGAGTTGTCTTTGTTTAATCCAAAAAATAGATCACTATGCCATTCAATTTACGAAACCGAAGCTTTTTGAAGCTTCTGGATTTTACGCCGCAGGAGGTCCGTTTCCTGCTGGACCTGGCCATTGACCTGAAAAAGGCCAAGTATTCGGGAACAGAGCAGCAGCGCCTGAAGGGCAAGAACATCGCCCTGATCTTTGAGAAGACATCCACGCGAACACGTTGTGCCTTTGAAGTTGCCGCTTTTGACCAGGGCGCCAGCGTGACCTACCTTGGACCCTCCGGTTCACAGATAGGGCACAAGGAAACCATGAAGGATACAGCACGCGTTCTCGGCCGGATGTACGATGGTATTGAATACCGGGGATTTGGGCAGGCTATTGTTGAGGAGCTGGCCAAATACGCAGGCGTACCGGTCTGGAACGGGCTGACCGATGAATTTCATCCCACCCAGGTGCTGGCCGATATCATGACGATGATGGAACACAGCGATAAGCCGCTTCAACAGATCAAGTACGCTTATTTAGGGGATGCCCGCAACAACATGGGCAATTCGCTGATGGTTGGCGCTGCCAAACTTGGAATGGATTTCAGAGCTGCCGGACCGCGCTCCTGCTGGCCTGACGAGGCACTGGTGAAGGAATGCCAGGCAATGGCCAGGGATACGGGTGCCAGGATCCTCATCACGGATAACCTGGATGAAGCGGTCAAGGGAGCCGATTTTATCCATACGGATGTATGGCTTTCCATGGGTGAATCGGCTGATCTCTGGGGTCAGCGGATAAAGGAAATGATACCCTACCAGGTCAATAGCGCGGTCATCCACAAAACCGATAATCCCGGCGTAAAGTTCATGCATTGTCTGCCGTCTTTCCATAACAGGGATACGAAGGTCGGGGAGGAAATCTTTCAGAAATTTGGGATAGCTGCGATGGAGGTGACCGATGAGGTCTTTGAGTCACCGGCTTCCATTGTTTTTGATCAGGCGGAAAACCGCCTCCATACCATCAAAGCGGTGATGGTGGCCACCCTGGGCGATTAAGGGCCCGGAAAAAAAACAGGCTGCTCTTTTGGAGCAGCCTGTTTTGCAAGTAGTTTGGTGTTCTTAATATCTCTGTTCCTTGATTCGTGCTTTCTTTCCACGCAGTTCCCTGAGATAGAATATCCTTGCACGGCGAACCATCCCTTTTTTGTTGACGGTAATTTCATCGATGAAAGGTGACGATACCGGGAAAATCCTTTCCACACCAACATTGCCTGAGATCTTCCTCACGGTGAATGTTTCAGTGGGGCCGCTTCCGGCACGCTGCAGCACAACTCCCTGGTAACTCTGGATACGCTCCTTGTTCCCTTCCACGATTTTGTAATTCACGGTGATCGTGTCGCCTGCTTTGAATTCAGGGAATTTCTTGACAGGGACCAGGTTCTCAACATATTGTAGTAATTCGGTCTTTCCCATGGCCAATCTGATTTACAATGGATTTTTTCCAAAAAGAGTGCAAATATACATACTTATTTTAAATCAGAGCCTCTTGCCGTAAAAATATTTAACCATCCAGCAGTTGTGGCCGTCGTTGTTCGGTACGCTCCAACGCTTTTACCTGGCGCCAGTGTGCGATCTCTTTATCATTACCCGATAAAAGGACATCAGGGACCTTCATTCCCTTATAATTTGAAGGGCGCGTGTAGACGGGCGGAGCCAGAAGGCTGTCCTGGAATGAATCCGAAAGGGCAGAGGTTTCGTCGCCCAGAACCCCCGGTAACAACCGTATGATACTGTCGCACAATACCATGGCGGCAAGCTCTCCTCCCGAGAGAACATAATTCCCGATGGAAATTTCCCTGGTGATCAGCGCTTCCCTAACCCGTTCATCCACCCCTTTATAATGCCCGCACAACAGGATCAGGTTATTGAGCAAGGAAAGTTGATTGGCCAGCGGTTGAGAGAACATTTCTCCATCAGGGGTCAGGTAAATGGACTCATCATAATTCCTTCTGGAACGTAACAAGCCAATGCACCGGTCAATTGGCTCGATCATCATCACCATACCCGAACCCCCGCCATAAGGATAATCATCAACACTTTTATGGCGGTTTGTGGCATGATCACGTAAATTATGAATTTCCACTTCGGCAATTCCCTTTTCCCTGGCCCGTTTAAGGATGGAATGGGTAAACGCTCCTTCAAACATATCCGGAAAAAGCGTAATGATATCAATGTGCATGTTAAAAGAGTTTAACGGTAGTGCTTTGTTCCAAAATGTAAAATTATCGAATTATCTGAGCGCCCTGAACCTTTGTGCAGCCAATCTTATGTTACTTTTGTGAAAAAATGATCCTTTTGGTTCGGAAGAATTGGTTTTTGCTGCTGTGTGCAATGTTTTCCCTGAGTCTCTTTGCTCAGGAAAATGGTGTATTGTACAAAGTGGCTTTTAACGACAAATCTCAGTCGGAGTATGCAGTTGACCGGCCTGAAGAATTTTTGACCCCGCGTGCCATTGAAAGAAGACAGCGTTACAACATTCCGATAACCGCAGAAGACTTACCCATACCTTCAGCTTATATTCGGGCAATTCAGGATCAGGGCGCAACTACCCTTATCCGCTCCCGATGGCTGAATACGGTCATCATTGAGCTGCCGGCACAGGCCTCTCCGGAGATGATCAAAGCCATGAAGTTTGTTAAAACAGTTTCTAACTGTGATGAATTGGTTGAAAAACAGGATTCACCGATCAGTGATCCTGAATGTTGGAGAGAAAAACCTTTTTTCAGCCCTGAACAGACAGGTATCCCGGTCACAGGATCATCCGTCAGAAATTTGGATGCTTCTGCGTCCTTTGACTACGGGGCATCCCTGAACCAGATCGCCATGATCAACGGGGTAGCAATGCATTCACAGGGCTATACCGGAAAAGACATCATCATTGCCGTATTGGATGCTGGTTTCAGGGCTGTGGATACCATGGCAGCCTTTGACTCCCTTTGGATGAATGACAGGATACTGGGATCGCGGGATTTTGTCAATTGGGGTGGAAATGTCTTTGAGCCGGGCATCCATCAGCATGGCATGATGGTGTTATCTATCATGGGCGGTAATTTACCCGGGCAGCTGGTAGGCACCGCCCCTCATTCGGGATATTATCTTTTACGGACCGAAGATGGCAGATCTGAATACCTTATGGAGGAATATTACTGGATCATGGGTGCTGAATATGCTGACAGCGTCGGAGCTGACATCATCAATTCTTCGCTTGGTTATACCGTGTTTGATGACCCGGCCGATAACCATACCTACCAGGATATGGATGGGAACACCACTCCGGTTACCGTTGGCGCCGACATAGCCGCGGGCAAGGGTATGCTGGTGTGCAACAGTGCAGGCAACAGCGGAAGTTCCCAATGGAAGTACATCGGAGCACCGGCTGACGGCGACAGCGTTTTCACCGTTGGCGCGGTCGATTCCGAACGGAACTGGGCAAACTTCAGCTCGCTGGGACCGGCTTACGACGGACGTATCAAGCCAAATATCGCTGCCCAGGGGCAACAGACGATCCTTGCCTCTCCCTGGGGTGGCATCAGCGGGGGCAATGGAACATCGTTCTCGTCACCCGTGATCGCAGGTATGACGGCCTGCCTCTGGCAGGCCAAACGCGATTTCAGTAACCTGCAACTTATAGAAGCCATCCAGAAAAGCGCTCACCAGGCCGCGAATCCTGATGACACCCTTGGATTTGGAATACCGGATTACCTCCTGGCAAAAAACATCCTTGACAGTATCAACGTTAAAATTGATGAAATAAAGATCTTCCCGAATCCCTTTGATCAAATCCTTCAGTTCTGGATCAATCTCCCTTCCGCTCAAAGAGCCGAAGTGCGGATGTATGATGTTTCCGGAAAAATGGTCCTTGTTAGATCAATGGAGCTTTTTAAAGGCATTTCTAAGATTTCCATCCAGACTGAACTCGACAAAACAGGTATCTATGTCGTCCAGTTGGTGACCAGGGAAAAGGTCTACGCCGCCAAAGCCCTTCGAAGTCCCTGACGTCAAATGGGCTTCTTTGACATCATTTCCTGGAAATATTTTTTGTTTTATGTTAATTCCTGTATTTTTGAACAAAATTATCCTATTTAGAGAGCTGTGTATTTTTTGTCTAACCTAAACTATTAAAGGAGAACAACTTATGGGAATGATGAAAGAATTCAAGGAATTTGCCATGAAAGGAAACGTAATGGACATGGCAATCGGTATCATTATCGGCGCTGCATTTGGCAAGATCGTATCTTCTTTTGTAGGGGACATCCTCATGCCCCCCATCGGCCTGCTTTTTGGGAACATGGACTTCGCCGATATCGCCGTCACCTTAAAACAGGCTGTTGGCGATACTCCTGCCGTTACAATGAAGATAGGCCAATTTATTAACTATCTTATTGATTTTCTGATTGTCGCTCTTGCTATCTTCATGGTTGTGAAGGGTTTGAATTCAATGAAAAAGAAACAGGAAGCCGCACCGGCTCCACCACCAGAACCAACGAAAGAAGAAACGCTTTTGAAGGAGATCAGGGACCTTCTGAAAAAATAGGAATTTTACACCAAAACCAGGTTTATCAGGCCCTCTCCTGTACTGCACATAAACGCGGGGAGGGCCTGTATTTTTATGCATCTGAAGGCTGCCTTGCGAGTAAAATGGCTAAATTTGTCCTATGATGAACGATCAATACAGCCTTTTCCAGGACCGGCAAATTTATTCGCTGCATGAGGTGGCCGAACATATCAGGGAAGCCCTTGAAGCTGCTTTTCCTGACTTTTACTGGATCAGAGCTGAAATTGCCAAACTGAATTTCTATCCCAAAAGCGGCCATTGTTATGTTGATCTGGTCGAAAAACGGGATAAAGCGACCAGGGCTGAAATGCGGGCAACCATCTGGGCTTCAAATTACCAGATGATCACCACCAAGTTCAGGCAACAAACCCGTGAGAATCTAAGGGATGGCATGATGATCCTGTTTCTTGCCTCCGTCAGTTTTCATGAAGTTTACGGACTGTCATTGAATATCATTGATGTTGAACCTTCCTTTACCGTAGGAGAAATGGCCAGGGAAAAGCGGATGGCCATTGAGATACTGAAAAAGGAAGGAATTTTTGATCATAACCGTAAATTAACCCTGCCGCTCTTGCCGGGAAGAATTGCTCTGATCTCTGTGGAAACCAGCAAGGGCTATCATGATTTTGTCACTTCGATTGAAAATAATCCTTACGGTTATGGGTTCCATTATCAGCTTTTCCCTTCACTCTTGCAGGGTGAGAAAGCCATAGTGACGATGACCGAACAGTTGAAGAACATCTCCCGCCGCCTGGCAGATTTTGATGCTGTGGCCATTATTCGGGGCGGGGGAGGTGAGGTGGGATTGAGCGCCTACGACAATTACGAACTGGCCAGGCAGGTTGCCGCATTTCCCCTGCCGGTGATCACAGGCATAGGCCATTCCACCAATGAAACCGTCGTGGAAATGGTAGCGCACACCAATATGATCACACCGACGGCAGTTGCCGGTTTTTTTATACAGCAGTTCTTCGATTTTGAAGGCCGGTTGAATGCACTCGAATTTCGCCTGTCAACAGAGATAAAGAATGTGCTTGAGTCCTCGGCTTTGTACCTTGCGCAGTGCATCCAGCGTTTCCGGGCGTCCACCGGGCGGTTGCTTGAGCGTCACAGGAGCACGCTGGCCAGCAACAAGGAACGGATCAGGATTTTTTCGAGGCATTATCTTGCCGAACAAAACCACCTTATGGAGGTCTATGAACAAAAATTAGCACTGCTCGACCCCGGGAACATTTTAAAAAGAGGCTACAGCATCACGTATCTTGATGATGTGCCCATTAAGGATGCTTCGATGGTGACCAAAGGACAACGGATAAAAACGCAGCTCTATGAAGGCAGTATTGATAGTGTAGTAGATTGATCCTTAATTTGTTAAATTGAATTTAACCCGTAAGGAACTATGAAAAGCTATACGAATGCACTGAAGGAAATTGAAAAGATCGTGGATGAACTGGAAAGGGGCGATGTTCCCGTGGACGTGCTTGTGGCCAAAGTGAAAAGAGCTTCTGAATTGATCAGGATCTGCAAGGCCATGCTCAGAGACACCGGCAAAGATGTTGAGGGAGTCCTTGGTGAAATGAACGAAGAATCGCTGAAGGAATGAAATGAACATTTATCTGTAAACCTTTCTGCGGAAGATCTGGATCACTACAGAAATGGTGACGATCGCCAGGGCGGCCATGGCAGCAATCACCGTGATCCTGTCCTGCACGGATCCTCCCGGCGACCTTTTGATGATGATACCCGCCAGGGCCCAGACGATGGCAAGAGCGTAGAAAATGTCTTTTTTCAAGAAGACCACGATAAGCGCCAGTGCGGTTACAACAGCCAGCACAACGACCAGCCAGGCAACTTCGCTGACGCCCCATCGCCCCCAATTTACCGAAACAAGCAACGCAGCCGCGTTGGCTACGGTTGCAACACTGATCCATCCAAGATAAAGACTGAACGGAACGAAAACGAAGATTTTCTCGTTGAGTCCGGAGCAGCAACTACCGATATCCAGCCGCCGGTAAATGATGATCATCGTACCCAGCAACATCAGCATGATGAGCATGGAAAGCCAGATGACTTCATAATGCCATGCAAAGATCCATAGGACGTTGAGAAGACAGGAAATGACAAACCACCAGCCGATCTTTATGATGTAAAGCCCAGAGGCAACCTCATGCCGGAACAGGGTATACAATTGATAGAACATCAGAATGGCCAGTAACAGATAGATCAATCCCCAGATTGAAAATGTAATGCCTGCTGGCACAAATAAATTGGGGTATGCATCGGATAATTCACCTGTTGTTTTGCCGTTTATGGGCAGGAGGTTCGCCAATCCGTTAATGATCAGCATAACAAGGTATCCACCAATATTCGAAAAAACTAAAAGCTGCTTTTTAAAATAAGTGGACATGAGGAGGAGGTTTCGAAGGCTAAAATAAATATTATTTTTAATTAGAGGTAAATTTTTCTAAATGTATTTAAAATATGACAATGATCATCTGAACAAGCCAGGATCAATGCATGATCGAATCATCTGCGTTCCGACATTAAATTATTTCGCTGAACAGGCAACCTGAGATCAATTTGACCGTCTGCATTTTGAGTAACTTTGAACTTGTTAAATCTTAATTATAATGCGATCAATCATCTTTCTGCTGGCTTTTCTGGTTATCGGCCAGGGATGCGGGAAGGAACCAGAAGGTCCCAAAAATCCCAGACAGTTGCAACTGCCTTTAAAATCTTCCGAGGTCATTTACCGGAACAACCGCTTTGGCATTGATCTTTTCACTGTCACGGCTGAAACTGAAAATAAAAACCTGATGCTGTCGCCCCTGAGCGCCAGCACTGCGCTCTCGATGCTTCTGAATGGATGCAGCGACGATACGTATGACCAGATCCGTGACATGCTCGGCTACGAAGGGCTGACCCCCGGAGAGATCAACGCCACCTATAAAAGTCTTCTTGGCCAGCTTCTGGATCTGGACCCTGAAATTGATCTTGCACTGGCCAATGCAGTCTGGTACAGGAATACATTTGATGTTCATCAATCGTTCCTGGATACGATGAACAAGGCTTTTGATGCTCGCATCGAAGCCCTGGATTTTAACAGCCCTTCTGCCATCACCACGATCAACGGATGGGCAAGTGATAACACCAAGGGGAAGATTCAGAAGGTCATACAGGAAATCTCTGCTGAAACCGTGATGTTTTTAATGAATGCTCTCTATTTCAAGGGAACGTGGACGTACCAGTTCGACAAGCAGCTTACCGCACCTGCTTCCTTTTATCTTCCGGATGGTACGACAATTGAGGTGGAGACCATGAAAAGCGAAATTCCCCTTCGTCTTTGTTCCACTCCGGATTATACAGCTGCTGAACTTACTTATGGACAGCAGAATTTTTCAATGGTACTCATTGAACCTACCGAGACGCTTGATGAATTCCTGTCAGAGTTCGATCCAGAGGATTGGGAAGAGCTGACCTTAAAACTCGATGATATCGTTGAACCTTCGGATTGCGAATTATCGCTCCCCAAATTCAGGTTTGACTATGAAAGGATCCTGAACGACCAGCTTGCCAGTCTTGGGATGATCGATGCTTTTATGCCTTTTGTCGCTGATCTGAGTGGAATTTCAGATGAGAGCCTTTTCGTAAGTTTTGTCAAACAGAATACCTTTATCGATGTCAATGAAGAGGGGACCGAAGCTGCTGCCGTAACGACCATCGGTATTGATTACACCAGTGCAGGCCCCGATCCATTCATCGTCGACAAGCCTTTTGTTTTTGCTATCCGGGAGCGGACTACAGGAATCTTGCTTTTCATCGGCAAAGTCATCATGCCAGGGTACTGAGATCAATCCGGGGTAGTATCACTCTTTTTCCGGCAACCCGGCAGGGGCTTGATGCTGCAGTTTTCAGGAATGATCCGGCGGGCAGATTCAACAGCCTCAGACCGGTCTCAACGGTCGTTTCAGTGGACAGCATTGTGAGCTTTGTTTGATTTTTGCCGTAGTGCGATGATCTGTTCCCGGGATTTTCATACCTTCACAGGCCAAATAATCTCGATTGAAATGGCAGATTCCCCCCGCTCCCGGATTGTCTGGCTCATTACTGTCCTGGCAGGGTCCATCTTATTTTTTCCTTTTCTGGGTTCAGTGTCGCTTTTCGACTGGGATGAGATCAACTTTGCGGAAGTGGCCCGGGAAATGATCGTAACAGGGGATTACCTGAATGTACAGATCAATTTCCAGCCTTTCTGGGAAAAGCCTCCCCTGTTTTTCTGGCTTCAGGTGATCTCGATGAAGCTTTTCGGGATCAATGAATTCGCTGCCCGTTTTCCCAACGCACTCTGTGGCATTTGCACCCTGATCATCCTGTACCACATCGGAAAGAGAATGTATGATCACAGGATGGGGGTCATCTGGATGCTTGTTTATGCAGGTTCCATTCTGCCTTTTTTTTATTTTAAATCCGGTATCATCGATCCCTGGTTTAACCTGCTCATTACGCTGGGCATCTATTTCGGAGCCGGTTACCTGCTCCTGGATGCGAACCGGTCGTTGAATGCATTGCTTTCAGGCGCATTCATTGGACTGGCTGTGTTGACAAAAGGGCCTGTTGCTTTGCTTTTATTCGGGCTGACCGGGCTTGTCTACCTGATCATCACCAGGTTCAGAATGCGACTCCGGCTTCAGCACATCGCCCTTTTCTTTGCCGGGTTGATGATTACAGGCGGATGCTGGTTCATCATCCAGCTTTTAACCGGTCACGCAGACGTGGTCGGTGATTTCATCCGTTACCAGGTTCGGCTGTTCAATACCAGGGATGCAGGGCACGGAGGATTCCCGCTGTATCATGTGGTGGTTCTCTTCGCTGGCGTTTTTCCGGCCTCCGTTTTTGTTTTGAGCAGTATCAGGAAAATAAATCAGGGGTCTTCTTTCAGGAAGGCCTGGAGCCAGATCTGCCTGATCCTGCTGCTGGTCGTACTTGTTGTGTTTTCGATCGTCAGGACCAAGATCGTCCATTACTCATCGCTGGCCTATTTCCCGTTGACCTGGATGGCATCGGAGTATATTTATCACGTGGTCACTCAAAAGGCGGAAGTGAACCGCCTGACACGGATCTCCCTTGGGATCCTGGGATCCATCTGGATTGTCGTGCTTATTTTGCTTGTGATAGCACTGATGAATAAAGACAGTCTGTTATCCTCAGGAATGATCAGGGATGCATTTGCCGCTGCGAATCTGCAGGCGAATGTCACTTGGACCGGATGGGAGGCTTTGGTCGTTCTTCCGTTGATCCTATCCATGATCTTGTTCTACGTTCTGAAGGAAAATCGCACACGGGTAATTGTGATCTTTGCCGGGACCCTGTTGTTTTCTTTCATTTCAATGAGCGTGATCCTGCCGAAGGCTGAAGGATACACGCAACGGGCGGCCATCGAATTTTACAGGGAGAAGGGACCGGAAGACTGTTACATCCATACCCTTGGATTTAAAAGCTATGCGCATTTTTTCTATGGCCAAAAGAAACCACCGGAAAATCCATTATCCTATGATCAGGAATGGCTGTTGAAGGGCAGGATTGATAAACCAGTCTACTTTGTTTATAAAATCACACGCAAACAACGCTATCAGGATGAATACCCCCAGTTGAAGATCCTTTACGAGCGGAATGGTTTTGTCTTTGCCAGACGGGAAATGCCTGATCTTTCAAATCATTAAAAGCATAAATAAAATTCATGAAATCGTATCGCAAGGAATTGTGGTTTCATACAGCCACGCGGCGTCAATTGATCAACATCACCCCGCAGGTGGAGCAGTGCCTGCGCGAAAGCGGCATTCGGGAGGGTCTGTGCCTTGTCAATGCCATGCACATAACCTCCAGTGTCTTCATCAACGATGACGAAGGCGGCCTTCATAACGATTTTGAGTCCTGGCTGGAAAGACTGGCTCCGGAGAAACCCTATTCACAGTACCAGCACAACGGATATGAAGACAATGCGGATGCTCATCTGAAACGAACCATCATGGGGCGTGAAACCGTGGTGGCCATCACTGACGGGAGTCTTGACTTCGGCCCCTGGGAACAGATATTTTACGGAGAATTCGATGGCAAACGCAACAAGCGGGTACTGGTCAAGATCATCGGAGAATAGTGGCCATCAGCTACTTAATTGAATGCATTCTGATAAAAAGAACTGACCAGCCGGGGAATCCAGTATTTTGATTTTTTGCATCTCCGCTCATCTTACTAACAAATTGTTAATAACTTTTTCCTAATAGCAGGGTCACATTTTCGGTCTTACCGGATTAACCTGTATGAACGACAACTTTTCCGAAGCCAGAATTGTTGAAGGATTTCAGAGCTCCGAAAACGACGTGCTGGAGTATATTTACCGTGAGTATTTGCCCTCGGTCTTGCACATGGTCAAAGCCAACAACGGGGCAGTCATTGATGCGGAAGATCTTTTCCAGGATGCACTGGTCGTTGCATTTGAAAAGATACAATCACCTGACTTCGCATTATCGTGCACTTTTAAAACCTATCTCTATTCCATTTGCCGGAATTTATGGATGCACCGGCTGGAAAAAATGAACAAGGAATTCATTCCTTACGAAATGATGGAAAATACCCTGACAGGGTACAATGATCAGGATAAATCCTTCCTTGAAGCGGAAAAGGAAAAGCTGTTCCACGATCATTTTTTACGCCTCGGTGAAAATTGCCAGAAAATCCTTTTTCTGGTATTTCAACGGTTCTCTTCCCGGGAAATAGCCAAAAAACTTGGTTTGAAGAGCGAGCTCTATGTACGAAAACGTAAGTCACAATGCAGGAAAATATTGTCCAGGAATATTAAACGAGATCCAATGTATAGTAAAATTAAGAACATACGGTATGAAGAGCGACCTTGACCTGATTTGGGGTTACTTTGACGGGGAGTTGGAGGAGCAAGAGATGAAGGTGATGGAGCAGCGTTTGGACAGTGATCCTGAATTTCAAGATTTATTTAATGAACAAAAGGAGATTCATCAATCCTTACTTAAAACCGATATTATTGCTTTTAGGAAGAAAGTCAGGAAGATAGGCGATAAATTAAGGAAAAGTAAACCTACCGGGGGCATGATCATCCTGAGTTATCCCTGGCTCATTGCAGCAGCCACTGGCCTTCTGTGTCTGACAACCGGCTATTTCCTGCTTCGCTTAACAGCAGGAGAAACGGTTTCCCCTCCGGTCATCAGCTCGTCTCAACCATTCAGGGACAGTGCAAATACCCTTATGGAGGATACGCTGTATTCCAACCAGGATGCCATGACCGAAGGTGGATTGCAGGAAACGATCACTGACACAGAGCCTGATCGTGAATCGTCCAATAATCTGTTGGCGGAATCTTTTCGAATACATTCCACTCTGGAGAAATTGACCGGCATTCATTACCGAAACGGAATTTTGAAAAGTGCCTGGCCTGAGAATGGGCAAACCTTCACTTCCGGTTCAGTGATCGTATTCACCTGCCTGACAGAACCATCCGACAGTGTTTTCCTTACGATCCTGAACAACAAAGCTCAGGTCATTCTCGGGAAGCCTATGCCCTCCGGTACCTTTGTCTGGGAACCTGACCGTCCGGTTGGATTGTACTATTTTCAAATGAGCAGCGGGAAGGAACTGTTATGCACCAGAAAGATCTATGTCAGGTAGTACAGGGATGACAGGCACGGTGGTTTACGCTTAAATCTTTATTTCTCCTTCGAGGAAAGTGACCGACCTGCCCGAGATCAGCACCCTGTCTCCGTTCAATTCACAGAATAACTCACCACCGCGTTTGGACAGCTGAAGTGCGTGCATGGTGTTCTTGCCCAAACGGTTTGCCCAGTAGGGGATAAGGTCGGTGTGGACCGAGCCGGTAACGGGATCTTCGTTAACTCCTACCGCCGGGGCAAAGAACCTTGATACGAAATCCGATTTACGGCCGGGAGCCGTGACGCACACGCCCATTTTGTCGAGTTTGCTGAAAAGATTGAAATTGGGTTTAATGGCAAGGATCTCTTCCTGTGTTTCAAAAACAGCCAGATAATCCCTGGTGGCATAGAGCTCCGATGGTAACCGCCCCAGTGCCAGGATCAGCTGATCAGGGACAGGGACCTTTTGAGGTTTACCCGCCGGAAAATCAAGTGAAATAAGATCGTTGGCCTTGCGCGCGTAAAGCGGGCCATGGCTTTTGGTGTCGAACATGATCACATCATACGGATAATCAAGGTGGTTGAAGATGACATGTGCTGAAGCCAGTGTGGCGTGACCGCACAGATCGACCTCTGCCGCAGGAGTGAACCAGGTGATCTCAAACCACTCACCCCTGTCGACGAAGAACGCAGTTTCAGAAAGGTTGTTCTCGGTGGCTATGCGTTGCATCAGGGCATCATCTATCCACTCCACCAGCGGACAAACACCTGCGGGATTGCCGCCAAATAATTTTCTGGTAAAGGCATCCACCTGATAAAAAGGGATCATACGTTCGATATTTAAATGCTTGATTGATAAATTGTCAACTGTCAACTGTCTTCCTGCCCGCCAGCTGTATCGTCCGGTTTGAAACAGCTATCCGCTCAATATCCCCAAATCCAGCTTCCTCAAGCCAACCGGTCACTTCTGACCCGGTATAGGTGGAGCCGGAAACGGTATTGACCAGCATGTTGATGGCAAACAGAGCCCCCTCCACGGGATGAATCCTGTCCTCATCCATAATAAAGTCCTGTATGACGATCATGCCGTTCCTGTTCAATGCATCCGCGCACTTTTTGAGGAGGAACCTGTTCTCGTCGGGCGAGTAGGAATGGATGATCGCCGACAGGAAGATCAAGTCATAATCCTTACCGATGTCATCCTGCATGAAATCTCCCGCAATGGTACGGACACTTCCCGTGAGCCCGGCATTCGCTATGTAATTTTCCGTAAGTGCAACGACTTCAGGGAGATCACAGACAAAGGCATTGATCTCCGGATTTTGCCTGACCATCTCCATGGCATAGGTGCCGGGCCCTCCTCCCAGATCAAGTACCTTATGCATTCCTTCCAGCCGGAGATGGGCAACAACTGAGGGGGCATTCATACGGGCCCTGTCGTGCATGGCCGCGATGAATGGCCCCAGCCATTTCTGGTTGTCTTTTTCCCCATCCTTCCAAACCACCGTCTTGCCTTCCTTCACTGATTCAGTGAGAGATGTCCAAGAATGCCAAAGTGATGTGTTGTGATGCAGTCCTGATAAATAATCCGGTGAATTCCTGTCAAGCCACTGATGAGAAGCGGCTGTGTTATGGAACACGTTTTCTTTTTTTTCGAGAAACGTCAGTGCACACAAGGCATGCAGCAACATTTCCGTTGACCGCAGCGCCGTCCCGCAAGAGTTGGCAACCTGCACGCTGGTCTTTCCATTTGATCCAATGGCCGTGAAGATGTCAAGCTCCAGGGCGGACAAAAGGATGCGGCTGGTCCGGTAACCGCTGATCATTTCACGGATGGTCTCAGGGGTCAGCATTCCGGCAGTGTTATTTAAATCATTATGGATAATGATTGGCTTTTTGACCGATGCAATTCCATTGAAATAATTAAGTCCCGAAAATTATAAAAAAGTATGGTGGAAATAAATTTTGAATCATTATTTTTGATAATTATTTACCGAATCATACAACTTTAAGCATTTCACATTGTATTTATGGTTGAAACTGACGATCATTCAATCATAAGAAAGATCCGCCAGGGAGATGTTGAATCATTTTCTGTGTTGGTCGACAGATACCAGGAAGCCATTTACCGGTTGTGCTACTATATGACTGGAAACAAGAACGACGCCAGGGATCTAACGCAGGAAGTCTTTCTCAAAGCCTACACGAATCTGGATAAGGTTGATTTTCAGTATAAGTTCTTTAGCTGGTTGTATCGAATTGCTTTCAACGAGTCGGTAACCTTCGCAAGACGCAAAAGATATTTTTCTTCCGTGGAAGAGTTGAGCGTGAATGATCTTGAAAGTATTGACGAAGAAACCCTACAGACGGCAGTCAGGCGAAATGTCAGAAGTGCGGTCCTGCAGCTGCAACCCAAGCATCGTATTCTGGTCGTTTTAAAATATTACAACGAATTGTCCTATCAGCAGATGAGCATAATTACAGGGATTACGGAGAAAAAGGTCAAGTCAAGATTATTCGAGGCACGTCAGGTTTTGCGGAATATTCTGACAGAACAAATTGGTTGAAAGTTATGATCAGCCGTCAATATAAACGTTTAATCCGAAAGCAATTCAAGGGAGATCTCTCGAAGAAGGAGCTGGAAGCTTTGGAAAAAGGAAGGGAAGAAATTGCTGAAGTGAAAGCATACATAGGATCACTGTCACGCGTGGATGAACTTCTGACCGACACTGCCAGGGAAAATCACGCAATCGACGTAAAAGATGCCGTTATGCAATCCATCAGGCAACTCGATAAAGAGATTCAGGCAGACCACTACCTTAAGAAATCATCGCAAGAAATGAATCCCTGGACAAAAACCATACGGCAGTTCTTCCCAAATCCCCAATGGAATCTTGCATTTTCTTTTATTGCAGGCATCCTCATCACCTCACTCCTTTTCGGCTTGTTCTACGACAGGGAATCTTCCGGCTCGATTTCAGAGCAGGACATTACAGGGACAATGGGCAACAAACTCTCAGCTGCTTCGCTTACGCTTCCGGTTGAATTGCCGGATGTTAAATTGAACCTGCAGGCATATGCAATGCCACAGGATTTCACTCAGATGACCATTGAGGTTGAGTCGGAAAATCCGTGCATGATCAATATTTCCTACAACAACACAGCTTTTCAGGTATGGAGCCTTCGTGCCATGCAGGATAAGCCCGGCTGCGAGATCATGGCAGCATACAAAGCCATCAGGATAGGAAATTCAGGCAAAAATACCTACTCCCTGCTTCTGAAAAAACTGACCTATGTCAGCGAAGAACTGATCCTGGACCTGTATGTCGCTGGAAACCTGGAGTACAGTACTCATTTTGAGCTATGAAAAAGAAATAGAATAATCTTAAAAAACTAAAAAGATGAAAAAAAATATTTTGATTTTGTCTGGATTTTTTGTCACAGTCATAAGCATAGTATTCTTTTCCTGCCAGGGAAAGGTCGGAAAAGAAGAAGCTGCCGGCACCATCGGGAAAGTCGAAAAATACAGAAAAGAACAGATGACGGAGAAAGACATTCTTCTCCGGAGCGATATCGTGAAGGACACGGCAAAATTGTCGGAGATCATCCAGGGGCTGGTCGTATTCAATGCCTATGCCAATACGCTGGCCACCAGCATTGAAAACCGGTTGCTGGATATGGAATCCATCAAGGCCTTTGATGATGAATATGATCAATACATTGCGCAAATGAAGGATTTCAGGGATTTTCTTAAGAACAACAACGAGGTACTGACCACAACAGTCTATATGCTGGGGGACTTTTACAAGGATACCATCAGCGAGAGTTCGGCCGATGTGGAAAACAACCTCCGGCTCTTTGCCAACTATGTCCAGAAGATGGAGGAAAAGGATTCCATATTGACCGTTATGGTCAACAACCTGGAACGTTCTGTGGAAAAGGGCAGCGGAGGTGGACTGGTGAATGAGCAGGAGATCGAAAAATTGAAGAGCATACGGGATGAACTGTTGATCCGCGTGGTACAGCAGGCTTATGTGTTCAATGATCCCATTGCGCTTAAAGCGATTGGTGACAAACCGTTTTACAGTGCCGAAAACCTGCAGTCGGTTATTAACAGCAACAGCCTCAACATTTATTGTGGTTCTGACATCATTGGAGCCGTTGTCCTCAATACCCCGATCAACGGACTTTTTGTCGGTTCGGAGGGTAATCTTCAGGGAACCCTTTCATCTGAATCAGCGCTTGGTACTGAAGGCAGCCTTGGATTGGTGGTGGGATTTCTGCTATCGGACCAGGGATTCATCGGAAACATTGAATCATTGAGCAGCAACGCTGCCATAGGCAATTATGTGCAGAATGTCCTGAGTTCAGGACAGGTTGCTGCCGGCAATGTTGCCGCTCAAAGCCAGCTTTCGGGCGCATTTATAAATGTGGCAAGCATTGGTAGTGCCCTGTCCGCCGCCCAGGGTTTTGTAAACAGCAATGCCAGCCTGGGAGTAGTGGTGGATTGATCGTTTAAACGTAATCTAAACCTGTCAGCTAAAGTTGATATTTCCCTATGGAGCCTGGTACAAGTGAATGTGAGCAACCAGGAGTGAGACGTCTATTCCTGGTTTTGATTTTTTTCTTTTCCTATACATTTTTGTCTTCGGGACAGGTTCAACTATACCAGTATAACACTGCGGACCTCCGTACGATTTACATTTCAAAGGGATATTCGTACATGGTGCCGCATATGGCCAGGTGTTACGAGAACGCCATGGGCTTTCACCGTGATTTCTGGAATTATAAACCTTCTGAGGAGGTTTCTGTGTTATTGAATGACTTTACAGATGTGGGCAACGGAGGTACACTGGTGATCCCGTGGAATATGCTTTCCGTCGGGGTCGCTCCTTTCAATTACACCTATAACATCATTCCATCCAATGAGCGCTTCCAGTGGCTGATGAACCACGAGCTGGCCCACGTGGTCATGTGCGACCAGGCCGCACGGAATGATGTTTTATACAGGAAAATTTTCGGCGGAAAAGTTTCGCTCGACAATACCAATCCATTGACCATGGCTTACAGCTACATGACCACGCCCCGATGGTATTCGCCCCGCTGGTACCACGAAGGGATCGCTGTTTTTATGGAAACGTGGATGTCGGGCGGACTGGGTAGGGTTCTCGGGGGATATGACGAGATGGTCTTCAGGACCATGGTGCACGATTCCAGCTATTTCTACGGCGTGGTCGGGCTTGAAACCGAAGGAACTGCCATCGATTTCCAGGTGGGGGTCAATTCGTACCTCTATGGGACCCGGTTTGTCAGTTACCTTGCCAGCCAGTATGGTGTTGAAAAATTGCGCGCCTTCTTTTGCAGGAGTGATTCCAGCAAACGGTTCTATGCCAGCCAGTTCAGAAATGTGTACGGGGTTGATGTAAAAACCGAATGGGACCGGTGGATCCGTTGGGAGCAACAGTTTCAGACAGAGAACCTGCAGCGGATAAGGGAATACCCTGTTACACCCCGAAGGTACATTACGGAGGAGCCTTTGGGAAACGTCTCCAATTCATTCATCAACATTCAGGACCAGAAGATCTATGCCGCGGTGAATTATCCGGGAAAACTGGCACATATCGCTTCTGTAGATCTGAAGGACGGGTCAATGAAGAAAATTGCGGGTATCCACAGCCCGGTCCTGTATTATGTAACCTCCCTGGCATACGATGATTCCCTGCAGACCCTGTTTGCGGTCACGCACACGTCAGACTGGAGAGGCCTCGAATCGGTCAATGTTGAAACCGGTGAAAGAAAGCGGTTGATGAAAGTGACCCGCGCAGGTGATCTGGTCGTCCATCCGACCGACAAGTCCCTCTGGGCATTGCAGCATATGAACGGCCGGGTGACCATCATCCGCATACCACCTCCGTATCAAAATTGGGAAGAGGTATCTGCCATTGCTTTTGGCAGGAGCCTTTTCGACCTGGACATTTCCCACGATGGACAATTCCTTTCGGGAATCCTTTCCGATGTATCAGGACACCAGAAACTGGTCATTTACCGGATCCGGGACCTTCTGCTGGGCAGTGAGGATTATGAAGTGATCTATGAGTTTGAGGAGAATGCCCTGTCCAATTTTGTTTTCTCATCGGACGACCGTTATTTATATGGAACATCCTGGTATACAGGTGTTTCCAATGTCTTCCGGATCAACATCGAATCCCGGCAGGCTGAATTGATGACCAATGCGGAAACGGGGTTTTTCCGTCCGAAACAGGTCAGCGAAGATTCGCTGCTGGTCTATGAATATCATCAGAATGGACTTCAGCCCTGTATCATCCCCATCCGTCCCATCGAAGACGCCAATGCCGTTGAACTGCTGGGCCAGCTTGTTTATGAAACAAATCCTGTTGTAGAGGACTGGATGTTGCCTCCGCCTTCAAAGATCAATATTGATTCGCTGAAAACGTTTGAAGGACGTTACAGGCCGTTCAGCGAGATGCGTTTCGCGTCGGCATATCCGATCATTGAGGGATATAAGGATTTTGCTGCGTTCGGCTACCGGTTCAATTTTCAGGACCCGTCAGCCTTGCATTCGCTGAAATTAACCGTCTCCTATTCACCGGAGCTGACCTTCGCCGATTTGAACCCTGAAGAGATCGATTCCGTGCTTCCATCTAAGCAACGAATCCATGCGAACCTGGAATATCGCCTCTGGGGCTGGAGATTCAATGCCAGTTACAATAAATCGGATTTTTATGACCTGTTTGGCCCCACAAAGGTCAGCAGGGCAGGGTATGCTTTCACCTTACGATATCAGAAGGTGTTGCGCCATTTTCGTCCGACCACCATGGACTTTTTCATCCAGGCGGGTGCCTACGGAGATCTGGAGAAATTACCGTCCTATCAGAATGTGGAGGCGCCTTACAAGAACATGTACACGGCAACAGCCAGCTTTCATTATAGCCACCTCAGAAAATCCATCGGAGCCATCGAACCGGAACAGGGATTCGAATGGACCATTTACACCTATAATTACCTTGCGAATCAGACAGTTTATCCCCATATCGTTTCCAACCAGGATGTGGGGTGCCTGCTGCCACACCGAAACACGACGTTCTGGCTGCGCACCTCGCTGGGACAGTCCTTCGGGAAACGTAAGGATGCCCTGTCCAACTTCTATTTCGGCGGATTCAGGAATAACTGGGTTGACTACCAACCAATGTCCAGATACCGTGAAGACCTCAGCTTTCCAGGTATGGAAATCGACGCGGTCTCTGCCATGAACTACGGCAAGGTACTGACCGAAATAAATTTTAAACCATTGCGGTTCAAAAGGTTAGGATTTCTGGGCTTCTATGCGACCTATGCCCGGTTATCGCTGTTCGCTATGGGACTGTTTGCAGATCCCTCAGAAGCGGAGTACAGGCAATACTACTACAATACAGGAGCCCAGGTGGATGTTGAAATTGCATTGTTTACGCTGCTGAAATCCTATCTCTCGTTTGGTTACGCCAGAGGTTACAGTCCGTCGATGTTTCCAACGGATCAATGGATGTTATCGCTGAAGCTGATGTAAACAGTACAGGGAGTCATAAACCAGGCAGGAAGTTGAAAATTGAAAAGAAACTAAGCCTCCTCCATGAAAATAGCGATCGCACTCTTGCCTGTTCTGGTCTTTCTCCTGTTGTTGATCTTAATGGATTGTTTCAAACTGGTTAAAATTCCACACCTGGTTCTTTGCCTGGTCTGGGGCATGCTTTGTGCCATCGGGGCCTATTTCATCAATACGTTCATCCTGAATGAGCTGAATCTTGAAAGACAGGAAATGACCCGGTATGTCGGGCCATTGGTGGAGGAAACGCTCAAGATGATCATGGTCATACTGTTGATCTGGAAAAACCGGATTGGTTTTATGATTGACGGAGCTATTTATGGTTTTGGTGTCGGAGCCGGTTTTGCCCTTGTTGAAAACATCTGGTACCTTCTGGAGCTGAACTCACAGAATCTGTTGCTCTGGATGGTCCGTGGTTTAGGCACTGCAATCATGCACGGGGGGACCACCTCAGTCTTTGCCATCCTTGTGATGCAGTCTTTCGGAAGGAAACAACGGTCCATTTTTCCTTACCTGTACAGCTGGCTGATCGCCATTTTAATGCATTCGTTTTTTAACCATTTTGTCATGCCTCCCGCTGCCATGATGGTTTTTACACTGGTTATCATCGCTTTGACGGAATACTTCATTTTCAGATCCGGTGAACGAAACCTGAGAAGGTGGCTGGAGCTGGAGTTCGACAGTGAGGTAAAGCTTATGCTGATGATTCGAAAGGGTCAGTTTGCCAGGACGCATGCCGGAGAATACATGATGTTCATCAAGGATCGCTTTGCCCCGATGGCTGTTGTGGATATGCTTGCCTATATTTCGCTTTACCTCGAACTGTCGATCAAGGCCAAAAGCAAGCTGATGCTGCAGGAAGCAGGCATACACGTTCGAAAGGAGGAATCCATTGATGAAAAACTGACTGAGTTGAAAGCCCTGGAAAAGAATATCGGGGTGACAGGCCTGCTGGCCATTGCTCCTGTTTTACGTGTGTCGCGCCGCGACCTGTGGAAATGGTCCTCCCTGAAATAATGGAATCTGAGTTCGGGTTATTTCTTCATCGTTGCTGCATAGGAGAGGGCTGCCCCAAGAAGTGCAGCGTCCTTCAGGAGACTTGACAGGGCCATTTGGTTACCGGCCTGAACCCCAGGCAGATGAATGGCCAGGATGAAGATCAGCAACAAAACGGCCAGCAGGATTCCTGCAAGGCGACCGAAGAATTTAAACAGGATGGCAATACCTCCCAGGATCAGTGCCGCTCCCGAAATGTATAAAAGTACCTCCGCATAAGGCCATCCGCTGAGCATTGTCGATGCCATCGAGGAGGCATTCATGAAATGAAACACACCAAAAAGGATGATAATAACTGAGTAGATGATTCTCCCGATGGTAGACAATATTTTCATGACTCAAAGGATTTGTTTGTGAAAGAGGCGAATATGGTTTTTTGAAACTGGCTATTTCTTCTCGTGTAATTTTTTAATCGTCATGAGCGACTCGTATGGACCCTCGGAAAGAAACATATTGATCACCCACGCCGGCAAGGTGCCTCCCGGTTCAAAGTATCCTTCCATGATCATTTTGATCTGCCGGTCATTGATCTTGACCAGCGTAGTGACCTCCTCATAGGCCGCAATCGGGACGAGTCCCTTTTGCAGGGCCTGTTTTCCCTGTACCAGGCTGGTGCTAAAACGAATGGTGTCATTTCCCCGGATGACCTTCATCCTGGTTGTCATGTCCCGGTTATCGAAGGGCCAGGGCAAACTCATGATGGAATAGTACGTGTACTCATTGGCATCCATTTTTGATAGGAGCCGGCTTTCGGAGCAGGAATAGACCCATTGGTCATAATTGTCCAGATCGGTCAAAACACGGTACATCGCTTCCATCCCGATAGTTAAAATGGCCTCTCCCTTATAGGTTCTGAATTTGGAACCCTCGGTTGTCCTGGTGTAGATCTTTATACCGTCTTTGTCTTTGACAAGCTCCCATCCGTCTGCCAATGCTTCAAATCCCGTTAAGAACAGGGTTAAAAGCAGAATGGAGTATGTTTTCATGTCAGATGGTCTGATAAGTGTTCCCGAAAATACAGCAAGATTAAGGCAAATATAATAATAATATTCAGATTCGCAATTTTAAGGGTGATTGTTTTTTTACTTATACGCTATGGTCAGGGCAGCAGCTCCCAAAAATAATGGATTGTAAATGATTATCTTAAATCCCGTATCTTTAAGCAATACTTTAATCTCCTCCGGTGAATAAAAATGAATGGCCGAAGTTGCCAGATACTGATAGGCCTTTTTATTTCCGCTCAGCCGAGCACCGATGAAATTGACAAAGAGATATAAATAAAGGTGATAAAATTTCCTTATGATCCAATTTTCAGGCTGACCAGTTTCAACGATCACAAACTTTCCTCCCTGCTTCAGTACCCTGTGAATTTCGGATAAGTAACGTTCCCGTTTATGATTCTTCCAGGTCAGGTTCCTGAATCCGAATCCGATGCAAATCGCATCGATCGATTGATCCTGAAAGGGAAGTTCGCTGACATCGCCCGATACAACCTCGACACCTGAGAGTTTTTTCCTGGCGATCTTTCTGCGTGCTTCTTCGAGCATGGGTTCACTGAAGTCCAGGGCAGTGACTTTGGTTGCTGCTTCTTTGTTCCTGGCAAGGTGGCAGGCCAGATCGCCAGTACCGGTACATAGATCGACTACATGGGCGGGGTGGTCCCGGAGGCAGATGCGGGCGGCTTTTTTTCTCCAGTGCTCGTCGAGCCGGAACGTGAGAAGACGGTTCATAAGGTCGTAGCGCCGGGGAACCTCGTTGAACATCTTCTGAAGCGGACGGCTCGCGGGTTCTTGTTGGTTCATAAAGTCTGTAGTTTTTATACTTTTGCTGAAAGTCTTTGCAATATTATGCGAAATTCCATTGCCTTCGGACTGCTTTGCCTTTTATTGTTCATCAGCCTGTTTTTCTGGCAGGATGTGGTCGAATTGCTGGGTGAGGAGCCGAGGCGTGCAGTTGTTGCCCTTGAGATGCACCTTACGGGGGATTACCTGGTACCGAAACTGAATGGGATGGATTATTTCAACAAGCCCCCGCTGTTCAACTGGTTGCTGGCGTCTGTTTTTTCGTTCACCGGCAGTTATGAAGAATGGGCCGTTCGGTTGCCCGCACTTCTGGCATGGATCACCCTGGCGGTCGTCAATTACTTTTTTGTCCGCCGGTTTATGGGAAAAGATGTTGCCCTGCTTTCTTCTCTTTTCACCCTGACCGCTGTGGATGTTTATTTTTATGCGACTTTGTTTTCGGGTGAAATCGATCTGTTTTACAGCCTGATCATCTATTTGCAGATCATTACGATGTTCTGGTTCTTTTTGAAAGACAGACTTCTGTTGATGTTTGTCCTTTCGTACACCCTTGCCGGGATTGGATTTCTGACAAAGGGTCTTCCCTCCGTTGCGTTTCAGGCGCTGACTCTTTTAGGTATGGCCGTCTTTTACCGAAAATGGAAATGGCTCGTTACCTGGCAGCATCTGGCTGGCATTCTGTTCCTGCTTGTCCCTGTTGGCCTTTATTACGTTGCGTATTCCCATGAAGCTGATTATCAAAGTTATCTCATCAACCTTGTCAAGGAAGCATCCCAGCGCACGGGTCTTGAAAGCAAGCCAAGTGATTTCGTCGTAAGCGTCTTCAAATTTCCGGTGGACCTGATCAAATTACTGCTGCCCTGGTCGGTGCTGGCTGTGTTCATGTTCAGGAAAGGGTTTCGAAGGATCATCCTTTCCAATGAATTCCTGAAGTTCGTTGCTGTCTTTCTGGTTTTTAACATTCCCGTTTACTGGTTGACCGGGGAACTCCGGAACCGTTATGTCTATATGTTCGTTCCGTTCTTTATGATCATGATCGCCTATTTTTATGTACACTCCCGGGAGGTCATGCCGGTGATGGCACGCTGGACAGAGAGGATCTTCGGGGTGCCGATCATTCTGTGTCCCTTTATTTTTTTGATTCCCCTTTTTCTTCCTCAAACCAGAATCCTGCCTCTGTGCTGGTTAAAATGCACACTTCTTGCCCTGAGTGCAGCGGTGTGTGTTTACGGATATTACCTGTGGTGGAAGGATAAGAGGATCTATCTTGTTATTTTTATCCTTGTGTTGCTGCGGATCGGGATCAACTGGTTCTACTTACCTGCCTATCAAATGAATGACGCTTTTGTCTATTACGAAAAGGTGGCCGATGACATTATTTCCCTGACCGGACCTGAAGAGATCCATTTTGCGGGTGAGTCCCAGGTCGTGGAGCCGCAGCTTTGGATCGGACGACATCGTCTCGCTGCACTCCGCATCATTTATCCTGAATATATCCCTTACCAGCTCAGTTATTACCTGGAACGTCAGAACAGGCGGGTGCTGAAATTTACGGACCGCCCGCAGCCCGGGACCTACTGCCTTGGCAGGGAGGCTTTTTTTAAGGATGCGGCCTGTGAAGAGCTTTACAGATATGCCGATCAAAGAGTCAAAGCAGATATACTTCTGGTCAGGATCCTGCCTTAGAGCATCCCTTTCTTTTTTAGCAGGGGCTCAATGGATGGCTCAGTACCCCTGAACCGTTTGTAAAGCACCATTGGATCTTCTGTCCCTCCTTTTTCCAGGATGTTTTGCCGAAAAGCCAGAGCGGTGGCCGGATCAAACAGCGCGGTTTGCTTAAACGCCTCAAAGGCGTCAGAGTCGAGCACCTGGGCCCAGGTATAGCTGTAATAACCGGCAGAATAACCGCCGCTGAAGATATGCTGGAAGTAAGTACTGCGGTAGCGGCTGATAATTTCGGGTATGAGCCCGATTTGTTTCATGGAGTTGTCCTCAAACCTCAGTACGTCGGCCTGGGGGTTGGTTGTCAAAGAGTGCCAGTCCATATCAAGATAGGAGGCAGCAAGGTACTCCACCGTCGTAAATCCCTGGTTGAAATGCTGACTTTTCTTCAGGTTTCTCATCAGTCCTTCCGGGATTTTTTCGCCTGTCAGGTAGTGTTTTGCAAAAAGGTTCAGTACTTCAGGTTCCGCAGCCCAGTTTTCCATGATCTGGGATGGAAGCTCGACGAAATCACGCGGTGTAGACGTCCCTGAAATGCTGGGATAGGTGCAGTCGGACAACAATCCGTGGAGTGCGTGTCCGAACTCGTGGAACAGGGTGCTCATATCGTCGAAGCTGAGCAGGGAAGGCTGATCGGCGGTCGGTTTGGAGAAGTTGGTAACGACAGTGATGACAGGAGAGACATTTTTACCGTTGATCCGGTACTGGTCCCGGTAATTGTTCATCCAGGCCCCGGATCGCTTGCTTTCACGCGGAAAGAAATCCATGTACAGGACCCCGACATGATCACCGTTGGCTTCGGTCACCTCGAAGGCTCTGGCATCCGTGTGGTACGTCGGCAGGTCAGGCCTTTCAGTGAACTGCAATCCGTAGAGCTTATTGGCAACCATGAAGACACCGCTGACGACATCATCCAGCCTGAAGTAAGGCCTCAGAACTTCTTCGTCGAAGTTGTACCTGGCTTTTTTGACCTTTTCGGCGTAGTACCACCAATCCCACGGTTGCAGGTCAAAATCACCTTTTTCTTTTTGGATCATCTGCTGAAGTTCCTCTGCTTCTTTTTTGGCAACGGGAAGGGCAGCCAGCCAGAGTTTGTCGAGCAGCTCATAGACTTTCGCGGGCTCTTTCGCCATGTTTTTTTCCAGAATAAAGTGCGCGTGGGAGGGATAGCCGAGTATTTGTGCACGTTCAATGCGCAGGGCCACTATTTTGGAAACGATGACCTTGTTATCGGTGCTGTCGCCGTTATTTCCCTTGTTACTATATGCCAGGAAGAGTTCCTTCCGGAGTTCCCGGTCATCTGCGTATGAAAGGAAGGGCAGGCGGCTTGGATTGTCGAGGGTGAATACCCATTTGCCCTGCAGACCTTTGGCCTGAGCTTCATCCGCTGCTGCCTGGATCACCGAGGGGGGGAGGCCGGCAAGATCTTTCCGGTCTTCAATGACCAGCCTGTAACGATTGGTCTCATTCAGCAGGTTATCCCCGAATTGCAGCGTCAGGGTGGATAGCTCTTCATTGATCCTGCGGAATCGTTCCTGGTCTTCCGCCTTCAGGTTGGCACCGCCCCTGACGAAATCCCTGTACCTGTTTTCCAGCAGCTTGTACTGTTCAGCTGTCAGGCCAAGGCTGTCCCGTTGGTCATAGACTGCCTTTATCCGGCTGAACAGCTGCGGGTTCAGGTTGATATCGTCGGTGTGCTTCGCCCGGAGCGGAGCGATCTGTTTTGCTATCTCCTGCAATTCCTCACTGGTATTGGAAGATGTAAGGTTGTAGAATACGTCGCTGACCTTACGGAGCAATGAACCACTGTATTCCAGCGCCTCAAGTGTATTTTTAAATGTCGGGGCTTCCAGGTTTTTGATGATGGCATCCACCTCATCCTTTTGTTGCTTCATTCCTTCCAGGAACGCAGGCATGAAATGTTCATTCTTTATCTGATCAAAAGGAGGTACCTGAAAAGGGGTGTCATACTCAGTGAAAAATGGATTGGGGGGTTCTTGCATTTTCGTTGTTTTTTCACGGCAGGAGATCAGCAGGATGGCAATGAACCCCGCCAGGAGGAACGTTTTGATGCGGATAAACTTGTATTTGTACATAGGTGTATCATTTGTTGTGCAAATATCTTTAAAATATTGATTTGTACTAGCAATTTCTTTCCGTTGATCCCACCCAGGAGGGTGGATCATGAGTCATTAATGAGATACCAGAGCTTGACTTCAGCTCATCCATCGTAAAATAAAATTTCATTTCTTATTTTTTTTGATTCTTTTTTCATACTTTTCGAAGATTCCGCAAAAACTCCAACTCTCTCAGGATGAAACGATCGATCATACTCTATGTCCTTGCCGCAGCTCTGATCGCCTTTGCGGCCTTTAAAATCGTCCGCAACAGACAAAAAAGTCAATCCACTGCTCCTGTGGCTGCGGCCCAAACCCTTGGTGCCGATGTTTACATAGCCCGTGATACGATGGTGACTTACCAGGTAAATTCGGTGGGAAGTTTACTGGCAAACGAACATGTACAGATCCAGAGTGAAGTGAGCCAGCGTCTTGTGGCCATTCATTTTCGGGAGGGCACATTTGTACCCAAAGGTTCCCTGCTGTTCAAACTGGATGATGCCACACTGAAAGCTGAAATGAACAAGCTGCGGATCCAGGAGGGTCTGGCGGTTCAGAATGAAAGCCGGGATCGCGTCCTGCTTGAGAAAGGAGGGATCAGTCAGCAGATCTATGATGAGACCCTGAATAAGCTGATGACCTTACAGGCAGAAATAGCCCGCATCCAGGTGGACATTGATAAAACGGAAATACGGGCTCCGTTTGCCGGAAGGATCGGACTGCGTAATGTAAGCGAAGGGGCCTATGTCAAACCTTCGGATATCCTGACCACCCTGGAGGATGTCAGTAAGATCAAACTTGATTTCACTGTGCCGGAGCGCTATGCCGGCAGTATCAGCACGAGGCAGTCAGTGACATTCACCATTTCGGGCAGCCCGGTGCTGTATTCGGCCGTCATCGATGCGATGGAACCCTCCGTGGATGCTTCCACCCGCAATCTGAAGATCAGGGCAGTGGCGGATAATAAAGAAGGCAAGCTTATTCCGGGCCTGTCTGCAAAAGTGTTCCTGGATTTCCGGGAAGCCACTCCCGGCATGTTCATTCCAAGCCAGTGCCTTATCCCTGTACTGAAAGGTTATCAGGTCTATGCCATCAGTCAGGGTCTTGTGAAGACAATACCCGTGAAGGCAGGGATCAGGACCAAAGAAAGCGTTCAGGTCCTGGAAGGCCTGTCATCCGGTGATACGGTCGTAATGACCAACCTGATGCGTTTGAGGCCGGGAATGAAGGTACAGATTGTAAATAGCTACTGATATGAGCCTATCCTCCGTTAGCATCAACCGGCCTATTTTATCCATCGTATTTGCGATCATCCTGGTCATTTTCGGTACGGTGAGCTTCTTCCTGCTGGGTGACCGGGAATACCCGGACGTGGAGCCCCCCATTGTTAATGTTACCACGATCTATGTCGGTGCCAATGCCGACATCATTCAGACCCAGATCACGGATCCCCTTGAAGAAGCCATCAGCGGGATAGAAGGCGTTCGCGTGATCTCCTCACAGTCGACCGAGCAATCCAGCCTGATCACCATTGAATTCAACATCGGAGAGGATCTGGAGCGGGCAGCCAATGACGTCAGGGACAAGGTTGCGAAAACAATCCGTTTTCTGCCCAAGGACATCGATCCCCCCATTGTGGAAAAGCTGGATATCAACGCCAACCCGATCATTTTCCTGACAGTGAAAAGTGAATCCCGCGACCTTCTGCAAGTCTATGATCTTGTTGACCGGGTCATCAAAGACCGGCTCCAGACGATCCCAGAGATCGGGGGGATCAAGATCTTCGGTGAGAAGAAATACTGCATGCGATTGTGGCTTGACCCTGACAAGCTGGCGGCACATCATCTCACCCCGCTGGATGTTCAGCAGGCCGTCATCCGTGAAAATGTTGAACTTCCGAGCGGACGGATTGAAGGGTACAACAGCGAACTCAGTGTGCGCACCCTGGGACTGCTGACGACTCCGGAAGAATTCAACAATCTCACCATAATAGAAAACGACGGATCCATTCTGCGTTTCAGCGATCTTGGCCATGCTGAGCTTGGAGCGGAAAACGAGCGCACGATCTGCAAGAACGACCTTTTCCCCGGTGTGGCCATCGGGGTCATTCCCCAGCCGGGCGCCAATACGATTGATATCGCCGATGAGTTCTATGAGCGAATGGATGAGGTCAGGGAGGTTTTGCCACCCGACGTTGAGATGAAGCTGGGGTTTGACTTCACGGTGTTTGAACGTAACGCCATCAAGGAAGTGAAAGAAACCATGCTCCTTGCGTTCTTCCTGGTGGTACTGATCATTTATTTCTTCCTGCGTGACTGGCGTTCCGCTGTTATTCCCGTGATAGCCATCCCCATTTCGATCGTAGCCACTTTCTTCATCATGTACCTCACTGGCATCACCATCAACGTCCTTACCCTGGTGGGGCTGATCCTTGCCATTGGGCTGGTTTGCGACGATGCCATCATTGTGCTGGAGATCATCCATACCAAGGTCGATTCAGGCTTTACTGCCATGGAAGCCGCTCATAAGGGCATCCAGGAGATCTACTTTGCCATCATTTCCACCACGCTGACCCTGGCGGTGGTTTTCATTCCGATCATGTTCCTTCAGGGTCTGACCGGGAAGCTGTTCAGGGAATTTGCCATTGTGGTGGCGGGCTCGGTGATGATATCCGGTTTTGTGGCTCTTACGCTTTCTCCCATGATGGGATCGCGCATTTTAATCCAGCAGAGACATCTCAACCTGAACTGGTTTTTTAAGCTGACGGAACCTTTCTTCCTGAACCTGAACCGGCGTTACCGGTACTCCCTGGCCGCGTTCATCAAGTACCGCTGGGTGGTCTGGCCCATTTTTGCCGTTGTTGCCGTTCTGATCATTCTTCTCGGCAGGGGACTGCATTCTGAACTGGCGCCTCTTGAGGACAGGTCGAATGTACGGATCACCACTCTGGGACCGGAAGGTTCATCCTTTGAATACATGGAAAAGTACATGGATGAGCTGAGCCAGTATGTGGCTGATTCGATACCCGAAGCCATTCGTAATTTTTCTATCATCGCCCCGAGCCTCAGCACTATTGATGCACCCAACAAAGGCCAGGTGCTTATCTACCTGTGTGATCCGAAAGAGAGGGACCGGACGCAGTCGGATATTTTCCGGAAAGTCTCCCGCGACCTTCAGAACATAACAGGCATCAGCGCATTTCCTTTTGAACCCCCGACCATCGGCAGCCGGTTTGCAGGCCAGGCCCTGCAGTTTGTGATCCAGTCGTCCAGCTTTGATTCACTCAAGCGCGTGCTGCCTCTTTTCCTGGAGGAGGCACGCAAAAGCCCTATCCTGCGTTTCGTTGATGCCAATCTGAAGATCAACAAGCCCGAACTGCGCCTGACCATTGACCGTGACCGTGCTGCAATGATGGGCGTTACCGTAAGGGAAATTGCCACGACACTGCAGTTTGCCCTCAGCGGGCAACGGTTCGACTACTTTTACATGAACGGGAAACAGTACCAGGTGATCGGTCAGGTGATGCGTGAACATCGCGATGCCCCTGATGATCTTAAATTGTTATACGTCAGGAATGACAAGGGCGAACTGATTCCTCTGGAAAATCTGATCAGCTGGGAGGAAGGAATCAATCCCTCCACCATCTTCACTTACGACCGGTATATTTCTGCTACCATCTCTGCGGGTACTGCCCCGGGTATGACGCTTGGCGATGGCATCCATGAAATGGAGCGTATCGCTCAAAACGTGTTGCCAGCCAATTTCCGGACGGCCCTGGCAGGGCAGGCACGCGATTATGCGGAAAGTTCAGCCAGTTTACAGTATATCTTTATGCTGGCACTTGTTCTCATTTACCTTATTCTGGCCGCACAGTTCAACAGCTGGCTCGATCCGCTGGTCATCCTGATGACCGTACCGCTTGCTTTGTTCGGAGCATTGCTGTCACTCTGGTTTTTCGACCAGACCCTCAACATCTTCAGCCAGATCGGGATCATCATGCTGATCGGCCTGGTTACCAAAAATGGCATTTTGATCGTCGAATTTGCCAACCAGCGAAAATTGAAGGGCAGCGACAAATTCGAGGCGGTACGTCATGCGGCTGCCACCAGGCTCCGGCCCATCCTGATGACCGCTTCTGCAACGATCCTGGGCATTTTGCCCATCGCCCTGTCGATCGGTGCTTCGTCGGGCAGCCGGAGATCGATGGGGATTGCCGTGGTGGGAGGGATGCTTTTTGCCACTTTCTTCTCCCTTTACATCGTTCCGGCACTGTATACGTATTTATCCAGAGATAAAATCAAAATCCGTTCATAATGAGTCCACTCCATTGCAAAGGCGTACAGTCCCGGATGAACCGTATGCATCTTTCAGGGATCGCCAAGACGGTCCTGTGCGTTTTTATCGGCATCCACTGCAGCATCGGACAGACCTTCCTGAGCCTGGATGATGCCATAAAAACCGGTCTGGAGAATAATTTTGGAATTCGGATCATCCGTAACGAAGCCTCCATTGCGGTGAACAACCATACGCTTGGAAATGCTGGTTTTTTACCTGAGATCAGCATTGCCGGTGGTTATGAAACCAGCGTCAAGAAGGCCGATGTCAAGGTCGTTTCAGGCACCGAACTGAGTGAGAACGCAGCGAGCACGGACTGGATAGACGCAGGCATTTTCCTGGACTGGACACTTTTTGACGGAATGAACATGTTTGTCAACCGCAGCCGCTTGAAAACATTGCGGGAAATGGGTGAACTTGGGATCCGGCTGGAGATGGAGAAGACATTGGCAGGCATCGTTGTTCTCTATCACGATATCATCCGGCACCAGATGATGGAGAAGGTGCTTGGTGATCAGGTTGAGCTGTCCACCGAGAGATTGCGGATCGCTGAAACCAGAAGCCGTATCGGAGCTACCTCCGAACTTGAATACCTCAGGGCGCAGGTGGATCTGAATGCCGACGAACTGGCACTGATTCAGCAGCAAACCCTGATAAACAATGCCCGCATCGCACTGAATGAAATCCTGTCGCGGGATATCTCACTCACGTTCCAGGTGGAGGATACGATCCTTTTACAGGATCATTTGGATATCAATGATTTAAGAGAAGAATGTTTGTTGTCGAATACCGAGCTGCAAAGAGTAAGATTGAATACAGAACTGGACCAGCTGGAGCTCAAAAACCTGGAGGGTATCCGGTACCCGGTCCTGGCACTTCATTCAGGTTATAATTTTTTGGAGAACGAAACAGAAGCCTCTTTCATCGAATATAATCGCCAGCTTGGGCCCTTTGTGGGTCTATCGCTCCAATTTATGCTGTTTGACGGAATGAACCGCAACCGTGAGGTTCAAAATGCCCGCATCAGCATCGAAAATGCAGAGCTCAGTGAGCAGGAGCTTCAACTGGCCCTGCTGTCCAGGGTGGGTCAGCACTATAACCAATACGAGAGTGAGCTCAGGGTGATCGATCTGGAAAAGCACAACCTGGCCCTGGCTGAAAAGAATATGGACATTGCGGCAGAGAGCTACAGGATTGGAACGCTTTCATCCATCGAGCTAAGAGAGATACAGGAAAATCTGCTTGAAGCACAGGGCAGGATGATCAGGGCCTTGTTCCGTGTGAAAGTCCAGGAAACCGAACTTCTTCGCCTCAGCGGTGCACTCCTTCCCCGCTAAAACGATTGAATTCTTCCCTCCATCCATTGCTGCCATCCCTGAAAACACAGCTTTCCTGCGGTCTGAGCGGACAGGGACTCTCACAGGAGATTTATTTTTTCCGCATGCAGCTTGATTTTGTACCTCCACTGTAGAATATCATCGCACCCAGTATGAATCCAAGATTGTATAATTTCCCGACGTTGTTGATCTCGTAGATGGTCACCTTTTCATTGAACAGGCTGATGATAAAGGTGAACAGTGAAATGAAACCATGCCACAGCCCTGCCCAGAAATCGGCGGCCGCAGCATCAAATTTTTCATTCCCCGGTGCACAGGAAGTCAGGATCAGAAACAGGCAGAGAAACAAGATCCAGAAAGAGGGGATAGGGAGGTTCTTCATTGTTGAATTGTTAAACTGTTAATATGAACGAAAGTATCATCACAACGAGGAGAGGGATTTTGAGTAAGGAAACGAACATATAAAGGTAAGCAAAATATTCTTAATTATTCGTTAAAAGTTAAAAACATATCAAAAATTTTTAGGTTTGTGTGTATCTTTGGAATCTGTAAACAGAATTTTATGCAACTCAGCGGAAAACTCATATCCATTTTACCTGAAATCCATGGCGAAGGAAGAAACGGACCGTGGAAGAAACAGGAATTCATTATCGAAACAGAGGAAAGTTACCCCAAAAAGATTTGTATCTCAAATTGGAATGACCGTGTGGCGCTAAGCCAGGATCTTTTATATAAATCGGTGAAGGTGGATGTTACGGTGGAAAGCCGGGAATTCAACGGCCGGTGGTATACGGATCTTCGGGCGGTGACCATGCAGTTCGAAAAACCTCCCGCAACGGCTGGAGAGGAAGGTGAACTACCCGACCGGATCGCTGATGATCCGGATGAGATCAATGAAGGCCAACCAGACAGGGAAGGCTCCCGTGCGGAACCAGAAGACGACCTTCCCTTCTGACAAGTGAACATTAATGACGGAGATTTGTTTCTCTTTCACCCTTTTTTATTCTTAGAACCATGAAATTTTATGTTCTGCCATTACTCGTATTGAATACATGTTTTCTGCCCTGGACATTGAAACGGTGATGTTTATGCTGAAAACCGGAAGCATGCCGACGGTAAAAAAAGTGACAAGTGAAGACACCAGGCAGAAGGATTAAGAAGATAATTGACTGGAATTTCTATGTTAAACCTAAAAAACCAAGACTATGAAAAAGTTGTTTACCTTTATCTTAATGATGGGCATCAGTTTCGTTCTTACGTTTACTGTCAGTGCCCAAAATCCCCTTGGATTCCACAAGGACGCATTCAGCGGTCCTCAGTTCGACAGGCTTGTCAAACACCTGAATCCTGAAGATCTTCTGGCTGCAGGCCTCCCGCAGAATACTCTTGGTTATTACTGGGACAACTCCTGGATGTTAGAATCGCATACCGAAACTTCCTATTTCCCCAACGGTAATGTCCACGTTGAGACGGAATATGACATTAACACCAACGAACCTACTTACCGGTACACCTATACCTATGACGGAACAGGCCGGATTACGCAAATGCTGGGCGAAACCAACGAAACAGGTTCCTGGGAAGCTGAAATGAAATACTCCATTTCCTATGACGCGAACGGAAACGCAAGCGAAATAACCATTTCCATGTGGACGGGTGCCTCGTGGATGATTTTGTTCGGATCCCAGATGACCTATACATACACTCCACAGAACTGGGTGTCTTCCATAACGACCAAAGGCTATGACTTTAAAAATGGCTGGCAATGGGATGAAAAAGATATCTATACCCTTGACGGGAATGGCTATCCGACCCAGATCCTCTACCAGGATTACAATGGAGGATGGGTGGATTCTTCCCGTTATATCAACATCAACTGGTATGAGTATTTTCCCGAAATAGGTTACGGTTCTACGGAATACTTTGTCGAAGAGCTCTGGAGCGGCAGCTCCTGGGATCCAAACCTAAGGGAAACGGCCGTATATGACCTGACGGGCGGCTGGGTGATGACGCGTGAGATCTATGATGGAACCTGGGTTAACTCCTATCGTGAGACCATGACCATGGAGAATGACTACCCAAAGCTATTCAAGTATGAGGATTGGATCGACGGAGCCTGGTTCCAGTCCTCCGGCGAAAAGTACCTCTATACGTTTACAGGTGATAATTTGACTGAGGAGATCATTCAGGATTATGACCCGGGCATCTCTGACTATGTTAACTGGGCAAGATTTGTTTACAGTGACTTCTTCTACACGACCGGGCAGAATGAATTATTGACCGAAGCAAATGTCATCGTCTATCCCAATCCTGTGACCAGTGAAATCACGCTGCAACTATTGGATGATGGATCTTCTGCATGTTATGTTGAAATAATGAATCTGACCGGTCAGATCGTTTTTGCAGAACTGTTTGACCTGAGCGCATCAAAACCGGTAAGCATCCAGGTGAGTTCCTTGCCAGACGGAATGTATGTTTTGCAGGTCAGAACAAATGATCAGCTGCTGACCAAGAAGTTCCTTAAGAAATGATCAGGCAGTTGCGACACTGTTTTTTCATTGCCATTGCCGTCCTCACGTCTGTGAAATCTGTGGGACAGCATCAGAACATTCTGATCAGTTCAGCAGCGTACCCTGAAGAGCCGACCATTTTCATTGATCCCGGGAATACAAACCGGATCGTGGCAGGGGCCAACATCGATAATGTTTATTTTTCGAATGATGGCGGGTATTCCTGGGATCAATCCACCCTTCATTCCGGATCACTTGGCGTATGGGGGGATCCCTGCGTTGTTACCGACACGTCGGGTTATCTGTACTTCTTTCACCTTTCCAATCCACCCGCAGGTGAATGGATCGACCGGATCGTTTGTCAGCGCTCAACCGACAACGCGCAATCCTGGAACGACGGGACCGGCATCGGTCTGATTGATGGGAAAGTCCAGGATAAGGAATGGGCAGTCGTCGACAGGACCAACAATAACATCTACGTTACCTGGACACAGTTCGATGATTATGGAAGCTCCTACTTTGGTGACAGTAGCATCATCCGTTTCTCAAAGTCAACCGATCAGGGAATGACCTGGTCCGAACCCAAAAGATTGTCCAACATCGCAGGTAACTGCGTGGACGATGATCTTACGGTTGAAGGTGCTGTTCCAGCCATCGGGCCCAACGGGGAGATCTATGTTGCCTGGTCAGGACCGGCCGGAATTGTCTTCGACCGGTCGCTGGATGAAGGGGAGACATGGCTTGAAGAGGATATCTTCATCGCAGAACACCCAGGCGGATGGGCATACGATATTCCGGGCATTTCCAGATGCAACGGAATGCCCGTAACGGCTTGCGACATCAGTGGCGGACCTTATCACGGAACCATTTATGTCAACTGGTCCGATCAACGCAACGGAGTGGACGACACCGATGTTTGGCTGTCCAGGTCAACCGACGGTGGAAATACCTGGTCTGAGCCTTCACGGGTGAACGATGATCCCCCCGGCAGGCAGCAATTCTTTACCTGGATGACCATCGACCAGACAACCGGGGTCCTTTATTTTGTTTTCTATGACCGGAGGAACTACACCAGCAACCTGACCGATGTGTATATGGCCCTGTCGGAAGACGGGGGAGAAACCTTCCTGAATTTCAAGGTCAGTGAATCTCCTTTTATGCCTTCATCTTCCATATTTTTTGGCGATTATACGAACATTTCAGCGCACAACGGTGTTGTAAGACCTATCTGGACACGACTGCACGAGGGGAACCTCAGCGTGTGGACTGCCATGGTTGATCCGGACTGGGTAGGGACGGCGGAACCTGAAACAATGCCTTTCGCACTGGATCAGAACTATCCAAATCCGTATGAAGGCACTACCTGGATCTCCTTCAAACTGTTTCAGCCTTCCCGGATCGCACTGCGTGTTTTCGATTCAATGGGGAAACTGGTGGCCACCCTGGTTGATGACGAATCCTATTCACCGGGGAAATACATTGAGCATTTTGACCCTGCCACCACCGGTCTTACGCCTGGGATCTATTATTTCTCACTGGTCAGCAACAGCGTGATGATGAACCGGAAAATGATCTACATCCGATAGACTGACAGGCCAAGATGTCGCTTCAGATCATTTTATACCAGATAGGCATTCTTGTCATCATCACGTTAATTGGGGCAGGGATCTTCAGGTTGAAGATTGTCAATGATCAGGCAAGGAACTTCCTTGAAAAACTGGTATTCAATGTCACCACCCCGCTGCTGATCCTTACGAAGATTTCTTCCCTGACCCTGCATCCAGGGATACTCCGCAACGGGCTTTTCGTCATTTTGTTTGCTTACCTGGTCATCCTGATCCAGATGGCAGCGGGAAAATTTTCAGCGCGCATCCTGAAGCTTCAGCCAGCACAGGCGGTCATCCATCAGCTTCATACGTATATGGGCAATATCGTCTTTCTGGGATTTCCGCTCATCGATGCACTTTTTCCCGGTGGGGAAGCCCTGCTGTACGGTGCGCTTTACCAGCTGGTTTCCAATTCGGTACAGTGGACGCATGGTGTAATCAAGCTGGCGCCCGGCAATGGTTCCAGGGGACTGGCCCAGTTCAGGAACCTGATCAATCCCAATACGGTCTCCCTGATCGCCGCACTGGTGCTGCTCCTTTTAAACATCAAACTGCCGCGTTTTCTGATGGACTCATTGGGTGGCCTTGGCTCAACGACGATCTATCTTGCCATGTTGTACATAGGGATACAGCTCGCCCAATCCAATTTTCTCCATGTCATCCGCCGCGTTGACGCCCTGGTGCTCGCAATGAACAAATTGCTGCTCATACCCATCCTTTTGATGTTCCTTGCTGGCTGGCTGATCAGCCTTTTATCCTCCCCTATCAGTTTTCTGGCTTTTTCAGTGGTGATTCTTCAATCAGCCATGCCCTGCATGACGTTACTGGTGATCATGGCAAAGCGTTACGGTGGCGACGACACCAGGGCCATGGAATATTTTGTGGTATCCACCCTGCTGAGCGTTATCACCCTGCCGGTAGTGATCTGCCTCCTCGGACTGGTTGAAAAAAGCTTCTGAATTCATCAAAGCTTTAACAGGCTTCCTGAAAAGTCAGATAAGGCTTAATAATGCCGGATCAGGTGCCTGAGCCACGCGAAGACCGTTAGGAAGAATTTTGAAACATTGGATATCCTGTACCTTTGTCTGACCAGGTTCTCAGCCTTCGTCTTTTTGATCTTACTGAAAAGGCGTGTATAATAATAATAGGAGACATAGACACCAAAACGGGAATCCGTTCTTAATTTTTTAATCCCGTTCAGCGCTTCATCAAAGTCCTTTTGGATTTCGTCCTCCAGTTCTTTCTTTATTTTATCGTCGAACCGTTCCATGTCGAGGTCGGGGAAATAGGTCCTTCCCCGGTCGAGGTAATCCTCCCGGATGTCGCGCAGGAAATTGACCTTCTGAAAGGCTTCTCCCAATTTACGGGCAGGGTGTTTCAGATCATCATAGGTCCCGTACTCGCAGGTCAGGATCTTCAGGCACATCAGTCCGACGGCTTCCGCTGATCCGTAGAGGTACCTGTGAAAGCTACCCCGGTCGTGGCCGCGCCTGTGAAGATCCATCTCCATGCTTTGCAGGAAGCTGTCGATCAGCTCCCTGTCAATCCCGTATTCATTGACCACCCACTGAAAACTATGCAAGATGGGATTTGTGCTGAATCCTCTTTCAATGGCTTCATAGGCATCATTCCTGAACTTGTCGAGCAGGTATTCCTGATCCTGTTGAAAAAACGAGTCTACGATCTCATCGGCAAAGCGCACAAATCCATAAACGGCATAGATGGCCATCCGGAATTTAGGGTGAAGCAGACGCACACTGACGGAGAAGGAAGTGCTGAAATTCCTGGTGGTCAGTTTGCTGCAAGCAAGTGCATTCTGATTATAAACCTCTGTCATGCCGGAGGATTCTTTCGGTTACCAGGCGGGAACTGATGACGACCATAGGCAGGCCCGTACCAGGGATTGTCGACGCACCCACATAAAAGACATTGTCGTATTTCTCATCTTGATTCGCAGGACGGAAGGCCCCCATCTGGCCCAGGTTGTGAGCAAGTCCCAGTCCGCTTCCCCGGTACAGGTTGAACATTTTCTCCCATTGAACCGGATCATAGATGGTCTGCGTGATGATGTTCGATGAAAGATCATATCCAATTCGTTCAGAGAGATCATGGATGATGTTGCCGGCCAGCTCTTCACGGTCAGACCAGTCAGGTTTGTACCGCAGATCGGGTACAGGACAAAGGATAAAGATATTTTCGCATCCCTGCGGTGCCGACCCGGGATTGAATTTGGAATTCACATTGACATAGTAGTAGGGCTTTTTCAGGCTGATTTCGTTTTTGAAAACCTTGCCGGCGTACTCCTTAAAGTTGTTCCCAAGAAAGTAGTTATGGTGATCCAACGTACCGATCTTGCCTTTCACGCCCAGGTAGATGGTGAAAGGGGCCAGTGTCCATTTCATCAGGTCAAGGCGCCGGGGACTGTATTCCGGCCTTTTGAATATTTTGCCTCTGAACCAGGGTGCTTCAGCATTTATAACATAATGATCCGCCGAATAGCGATTGCCTTTCTGATCCGTAAAAGCGCATAGCCTGCCTTTCTCTTCAATGTAATCCGTTATTTCCGTATTGTAATGAATGCCTACGCCCTCCTTTTCCAGCTCATTGAGCAGGCTCTCCACAATTTTATACATTCCGCCCCTGACACTGTGGTAGCCATCGTGCACCAGTTCCGTGTAGCTGAGGATCGTATAGACAGCCGGCGTGTCAAAGGGGGTAGCGCCAAGAAAAAAGGCTACCAGTGAAAAGATCTCTTTTACCTCGCGTGAGTCAAAGTACCGATCAAGTTCCGACCAGACCGTACGCAGCATTTTCGGACCATGGCCCCAGGGAACTTTTGACATCTGCATGATGTAATCAAGCTTACTATCAAAGTTTCTGCGAATGATCCGGTCTTCGACATCGTGGAAAAGTTTTCCCGACGACTGCAAGAAGCTCCTCATCTTCCTGGCAAAATCAGGCTCGATCCCATCAAACTCTCCTGCCAGTCGGCCGATATCCTTATAAATCTGAAAACGCCTTGTACTGCCAGCAAAATTGACGGTATACAATGGGTCCAGTTCCACAAACTCAAAGGGCGTTATCATTTTACAGGTCTCCATCAACTCCCTGAATTCATAGGTCATACTGAAGAACGTCGGTGCCAGGTCAAAGGTGAAGCCCTCCTTACGAAGCTGGTTCAACCTGCCACCTGCCTGTTGGAACTTCTCGACCATCACCACCCTGTATCCCTGTTTGGCCAAACGCAGCGCTGCGCATAATCCTCCGAGACCCGTACCAACAATCAGGACCGTTTTCATTTGATTTTTTAAGATGGAGTAACAAACATATCATTAAATTTGTTTACTGGAACAGAACAAAAAAGATAAATTTTAGTGAAGGACAAGCGCATAGCGATCATTGGTGCCGGAATTTCCGGCCTGGCTTCCGCCATCCGGTGTGCAAGGATGGGGAACGTGGTCGACCTCTATGAGAAAAATGACAAGCCGGGGGGAAAGCTTTCCGAGTTACGGTTGGGCGATTATCGGTTTGATACAGGTCCTTCCCTGTTCACCTTACCTCATCTGCTCGAAAACCTTTTCTCATTCTGTGAAGAACCAGCAGAACGCTATTTCACTTGTCAAAAACTGGAAACTACGTGCCGTTATTTTTGGCAGGACGGTACAGTCATCACTGCCTATAATGATCCCGTGCGCTTTGCGCAGGAAGTTGAACTGAACACCGGTGAACCGAAGCATAACATCACCCGTTTTCTGAACCATTCCCGCGATCTTTATGACCTGACCAACCAGGTTTTCATTTTCAACGCATTCCCTGATCTCAACGTCATTCTGTCACAGAATATTTTCAAATTTCTGAGCAAAGGCAGGAAAATGGAACCCTTCACTTCCATGCACCAATCGAATCTAAAAAGGTTTCAGGAGGATCGGATCATTCAATTGTTTGACCGTTATGCGACCTATAATGGTTCAAACCCCTATACAGCCCCTGCAACACTGAATGTGATCGCTCACCTGGAACATAATCTGGGAGCCTATTTTCCGGAGAAGGGCATGTTTCAGATCGGCATTGCGCTCAAGTCACTTGCCGACAGGGTGGGCGTCAGATTCTTTTTCAATGCACCGGTGCAATCCATCGTATTGGATGGTAAAAAGGTGAAAGGCATTGTCTGTTCTGATCAGGAAGTCGGCTATGATGTGGTTGTCAGTGCAATCGATGTTCATACGCTGTATTCCAAATTATTGCCCAGGAAAATGGCTCCTGAACGGCTTTGGGAATCAGAGCGGTCCTCTTCGGCGGTCATCTTTTACTGGGGAATCAGGGGATCCTTTCCCGGACTGGATTTGCACAACATCCTGTTCTCTGGAGATTATAAAGAGGAGTTTGAACATATTTTCAATAAAAAGACCGTGTACGGGGATCCGACGGTATATATTTTCATAAGTTCCAAAAAAGTTCAGGATGATGCTCCTCCGGGGTGCGAAAACTGGTTCGTAATGGTCAATGCTCCGGCGAATTACGGGCAGGACTGGGACGCACACCTGCAACAAATACGTACTGCGGTTCTTCAGAAAATCAGAAAGATGCTGAACCGGGATGTGGAGCCACTGATCGAAGCTGAGCAGATTGCCGATCCAAGGACCATTGAAGGCAAAACGGCGTCAGCCTTTGGATCCATCTACGGGATCAGCTCCAATGATCCGTTTGCGGCTTTTTACAGGCATCCGAACAAAAGGAAACAGATCAGGGGACTGTATTTTGCGGGCGGAAGCGTGCATCCGGGCGGAGGAATTCCACTTTGTCTGGCATCTGCAGAGATCGTTGCCGGGATGATCTCTAAAAGCAAAACATATTAAGAATCATGGCCGCAAAGTCACTGAAACCAGCATATTTTGTCTTTTTCTTGATTCTGTATTACGGAGTGGGCATTGCCGGGTTGGTGACACCCTCCCAGCATGACCTGTTTATCAGGTTCACTCCCTACAGTCTGCTCCTGAACCTTCTCATCTTACTGGCATTTCATGCCGGATGGGATCGTAAGACGATTCTTTTTGGGCTGTTCGTTCTGGTGGCGGGATTTCTGATTGAAGCTGTGGGCGTGGCCACCGGTAATGTTTTTGGGACCTATGTTTATGGAAAGATCTTGGGACCCGGAATAGGGCAAACGCCTCTGCTCATTGGCGTGAACTGGTTTTTTTTGGTCTACACGACCTGGGACCTGTCGAGCCGGATCAGCAGGAATCCCTGGCTGCGCATCCTCCTTGCTTCAGTCCTGATGGTTGTCTTTGACCTGTTCCTCGAACCGGCCGCTGTTAAATTGGAAATGTGGACGTGGGAGGGGGGAGTCATCCCTGTGCGGAATTACCTGGCATGGTTTGTTACTTCCCTGCTGTTTTTTATTTTAGCCTTTTTGACGAAAATGAAATTCCGAAACAGGATGTCCGTTCCGCTCTGGTTGATCCTTCTGGCTTTTTTCATCCTCCTGAACCTGTTAATGGAATAACTTACCTGCATGATAACGTCGCGGCATATCCCGTTCTATGTCTGGTTTTTCCGGATCTTCACTCATCTCATGATAAAAAGGCATTTCTCAAAAGTTGTCGTTCACGGAGCATTTAAGGATCGTGGCTTGCCTGTTTTACTGATCGGCAATCATTTCAGCTGGTGGGATGGATTCATTGCCTATTACCTGAACGATAGGCTTTTCAGGAGGATCTACCATGTCATGATGCTGGAGGAGCAGTTACGAGACAGAATGTTTCTCAATAAGGCGGGTGCTTTTTCGATCGATAAAGGAAAACGGTCGATGGTTGAATCCTTGTCGTATGCCGCTGATCTCTTGCAAACTAAGGACAATTTGCTTGTGCTGTATCCGCAGGGTAAATTTCAGTCGATCCATCACCGGCCGGTGCAGTTTGAAAAGGGATTTGTCGTGATCCTTGAAAAAGCTGCTGAGAGCGGATTCCAGATGATCTTTTATGTCGCTCTGACCGATTATTATGAATACCGCAAACCCATGCTGCACATTTATTTAAAGGAGGTTTCCTATTTTGCTGGAATGACAGCCGACGACCTGGAGGCAGCCTACAATGCATTCTATCTCGGCAGTGAAAACCTTCAGAGGGGATGCCAATGACCATTCTAGCGGTTATCTCCTGGGTATTTCTGGCCATCAGGTTCTGTGTGGCGCTTGCGAACCTGTTGCAGCGCCAGTGGTTAAGAAGTGCTTCTCCTGGCGTCACGCCATTGGTTTCCATTCTCATTCCCGCACGCAACGAAGAAAAGAACATCCGATACCTTCTGGAAAGCATCCGCCATCAGGATTATCCATCCTTCGAAGTGATCGTTTACGATGATGAGTCGGTTGATTCCACTGCAGGGATCGTCAGGCAGTATACAGATCAGGACCCGCGTTTTTCGTTAATCAAGGGGATTCGTAAACCAGCCGGATGGCTTGGGAAGAACCATGCCTGCCATCAGCTGGCAACAAAGGCCAGGGGTGAGTACCTGCTGTTCCTGGATGCAGATGTGGAAATCGGGAAAAACCTGATCAGCAACGCACTGGCGCACCTTTTACAAAAACGGCTCAAACTGTTCAGCCTGTTTCCACAGCAGACGATGGTCTCCTGGGGTGAGAGGATCACAGTGCCCATCATGAATTATATTCTGGTGAGCCTTTTACCGCTTTCGATGATCAAAAACAGCCACAGACCTTCTTTTGCCGCAGCCAATGGGCAGTTCATGCTGTTCGACGCAGAAGTCTACCGGAAGCACTGGTTCCATCATGCCGTCAGACAGAAAATGGTCGAAGATATTTTGATCATGAAGCTTATGAAAAAAATGCGGTACAGGGTACATACCCTCCTGAGCAATGGCCAGATCAGGTGCAGGATGTACAGCGACTTTCGGGAGGCCGTCCAGGGTTTTTCGCGGAATGTGCTCGAATACTTCGGAGGTCATATCCTGACCATGCTCCTTTTTGCACTTTTAACGGTATGTGGATTTATTTTTGTTTTCTTTGGTCTCCCACCGGAATGGTTCATTGCGTATCTGGGGCTGAACCTGTTTCTTTCCGTGATTGTTTCACTGGTCAGCAGGCAGCCGGTGTTTAAAAATCTTGTGTTGTTACCCGTTCAGAAAGTCGTTTTTTTATGGATTGGATTTCTGGCGGTAAAAAATAGATGGAGTGGCGTTTGGTACTGGAAGGACCGTAAAATAGAGGAATGAGAGATCATAGGCCGGATGGCGGGCTGGGAGAGTGTAATGCTCCGAATGGAAGCGCAGGCTGCCCAATCGGTGGATACGAAGCTGCATTTTGACCTTTTACGGGCCGAGTATGGTTACATCGGTTACTGCCTGAGCCAGGATTTGACAGATAAAGCTCCCGTATGGCAAAGACCGGAAATCACATCTGAACCCATGGACTTCGAGCATGGTAACGCTGATCAAAAAGCCTGACTGTCTTTCTTTTCAAAGGTGATCGGCCTGACGACAAAGTAGATTCCGCAGAACGATACGATCACCGTGATGAAATAGAACATCAGGCTTAGAGCCACCGACAGGTGGGTGTCCACGCTCAGGAACTGGGCCCCGTACAGGAATGTGATCTCCCTGGCACCGGCCCCCCCAACGGTGATGGGAATGATGGCCACAATGCTGGAAATAAGGAAAAGGAACAGGTACGGAAAATCAGGTCCCGAATGATGAAACGCAGCCAGAATGCATGAAGCGCACAGGACCTGCAGGAGCTGCACCCCGATGGAGTAAAGGGTGAGCGGTACGTATGCTGAGACATAATCCCTGAACAGCCACCTCATCCCCAGGTAAAGACCTGCGAGCAACAGGGGTATTGCGGCAAAGACCCACGAACGGTAGGGCAGGGGAGGGGTGACAAAATAAAGAAAACAGAGAGCCACCACCCAAAGCATGACAATGCCCGCCACCCTGTCCATGAAAACGGCTCCCAGGATCTTTTTGGCCCTTACATCGTAATTTTTGTTCAAAAGGTAGATCTTGTAGCCATCCCCGCCAATTCCTCCCGGGAGAAACAGGTTGTAGAACATCCCGATCAGATAAAGCTTCATGTTGGTAAGGGAGGCGAGGGGAATGTCGATGCGGCGGAAGAGAATGTTCAACCGGATGGAGGAAAGAACCTTGGAACCGGCAAATAAAAGCAGGGCTGCAACCAGAAACCAGACGTTCGCTTTCCTGTAAAGCGCAAAAACTTCTGAAAAATTGATCTTGCTGAAGACAAAATAGAGGGCTGCCGCAGTGATAACGAATTTCAGAGCAGTCGTTGCATATTTCCTATAGTTGCTGCCCACCCCTGAAAATGCCTCTGATCCGGTACGGTTTCTTGTTTTGCGATTCATAATAGGTTCTCATCTGAAGTTCGGCAATGATGCCGGTGGTGATCAGCTGAAAGCCGGCTATTACCAGAAGGATGCCCAGCAGAAGCAGCGGTTTTCCCCAGATATCCTGTCCCTGGAGCTTCAGGATCAGCATGTAAATGTTGATGATGATCCCTGCCAAGAGGATAAGGAATCCCCATTTCCCGAAAAAGTGCATGGGGCGCTGCAGGTAATTCTTGTTGAAGGTCAGCAGCAGCAGGTCGCTGACCACTTTCAAGGTCCGCGACAGACCATACTTTGATTTTCCGTGGATCCTGGGATGATGGCTGACGTCCACCTGCGTAATCCGGGCACCTTCCAGGGCTGCCAGCACGGCGATGAACCTGTGCATCTCGCCGTAAAGTCCCAGGCTCTTTGCCAGGTCACTCCGGAAAACCTTCAGTGCGCATCCGTTATCCCTGATCTTTACACCCGTTGCCTTCATGATGATCCTGTTCGCGATGAAGGAAGGGATCTTACGTACAAAAAAGTCATCCCTGCGGTTGACCCTGACCCCGGTAACCATGTCAAAGTCGCCTCCCTCAGCTATCCTGATCATGCCGGGGATATCCGCCGGATCATTTTGCAGGTCTCCGTCCATGGTAACGATGAAATCTCCGGTAGCATAATCAATGCCGGCGGCGAGCGCTGAGCTTTGGCCGTAATTCTTCTTAAAGACGATCAGGTTCAGATGAGGATCCGGAATGGATCTGATCGTTTCAACCGTCCGGTCTGTTGAACCGTCGTCCACATAGATGATCTCGTAATCCATATCCTTCAGCGCGGATGTGATCCGGCCGACCAGGGGCTTGATGTTCTCTTCTTCGTTGAAAACCGTAACGACAACGGAAATCTTGCTCATTCCTGATGCTTTATGTGCCTTCCTGCTCTCTCTGCACCGCCGTGTTTACCTATGAGCGCACGGAGGAAGAACAAAAGTAACAAGATTACCGTAATTCTGATGCGATATTTGACAGGGGATTTTCATTGCACCAGTTCAGGCCGGGTATTTTGAATAATTACCCTATCTTTGACGCACGAACAGAAATTTTGTGACATGCCAAGAGTCCTTTTGACAGGGATCGCCGGATTCATCGGATTTCACCTGGCCAGGCGCCTGGCTGCTGAAGGTTACAGCATTCTTGGGATCGACAATATCAACGACTATTATGATCCGTCGCTGAAGCTCGCAAGGCTGAAAGAGCTTGGATTTTCCCCGGCATCCATCCGTGACTATGAAGAGATCCCCTCGCGAATCCATCCGGGCATTGGATTCCTTAAACTTGACCTAACTGAACGTGAACGTGTTGAATCTCTTTTTAAAAAGGAATCCTTTCCGCGGGTGGTTCACCTGGCAGCACAGCCGGGCGCCCGTGCAAGCCTGACCCAGCCCTATGCCTACATTGAAAGTAACATCCTCGGATTTGTCCATATTCTGGAAGGCTGCAGAAGCACGCACGTTGAACATTTCGTTTATGCCAGCAGCTCGAGCGTTTATGGCGGGAATAAAAAACAACCCTACCACGAGGACGACCGCGTGGATACCCCTGTAAGCCTTTACGCCGCCACAAAACGGTCGGATGAACTGATGGCCTATACCTATAGCCATCTTTTCGGAATACCCACCACCGGACTGCGCTTCTTCACAGTCTATGGTCCCTGGGGCAGGCCGGATATGGCTTATTACAAATTTGTAAAGGCAATCTTTGAAAATCAGCCGATCGATGTTTATAACGAAGGGAACCTGGAAAGGGATTTCACGTATGTGGATGATATCATACAAGGGGTCCACGCTGTTTTACAAAAACCCCCCAGTGGCTCCCCTCCGTATCAACTCTTTAACATAGGTCATTCCCAGCCTGTGAATCTGCTGACCTTTATTGAAGTGATTGAGAACTCATTGGGAAAAAAAGCCATAAAACGCCTGCTTCCCATGCAGCAGGGTGATGTTTTGTCGACCTACGCTGACACGGGGCGCCTGGAGGAATATTCGGGATTCAAGCCATTGACGACAATTGAACAGGGCATTCGCAGGTTCACTGAATGGTATTTGAGCTACCATGCCAAAAATAAATGACCGGATGCTCGGACAAAAACAGCAGTCGCCCTACTTTTATTTTGTTCTGGCACTGGTTCTTGCCCTGCCGGCGTTTCTGACCTATCTTGGATTGATGCCCTTCATACCGGACGAAGCCATCCGGTCGCTGGTCTCCCTTGAAATGACGCAGACGGGAAATTATCTCACACCCACCCTCGGAGGGGAACTTTATCTTAAAAAACCACCACTCTACAACTGGATCATCGTCTTGTTTTTTCAGATTTCCGGGCACAAGAATGAATTCGTCATGCGGTTGCCGGTCATCATTTTTCTCCTGTGTTATGCCTTCACCATTTATCATTTTGTCCGGAAAGAACTGGGACCCCGTATGGGAACCCTGGTTGCCCTGATGTTCCTGACCAACGGAAGGGTATTGTTCTATGAATCGGAGCACGGATTGATCGACATCACGTTCTCGTGGCTGATGTATCTGTTTTTCATGCTGAGCTATCATTATATGAAACGGGAGAAATACCTGACCCTGTTCCTCACTGCTTACGGGATCGCGGCAATCTCCTATTTGATGAAAGGATTGCCCAGTCTTGTTTTTCTGGCAATCTCACTGCTGGTGCTTTTTATTTCCGAAAAGAAATTCCGGATCTTGTTCAACTGGAGGCACTTTGCAGGGATCGGACTGCTGATCCTGATCGTAGGCCTGTATTACCTGGCTTATTTTAAAAGGAACGCGCTTGACCCCGGATCTTTATTCTCTTCTCTGTTGGGGGAAACAACGCGCAGAACCGTGATCCGGTTCGGCTGGGAACGTACACTCACGCATCTTTTTACTTTTCCGCTCGAAATGTTCTATCATTTCCTTCCCTGGACCATCTTATCTTTCGTGCTGTTTGTAAAAGGCAGCTTCAGGAAAATACGCCACCACCGGTTTTTGTGGTACAACGCCCTGCTTATACTTTTTAACATCATCGTATACTGGACATCCCCCGAAGTGCATCCCAGGTACATACTGATGCTGATCCCTCCTTTCTTCACCCTCCTGCTTTATCTGTACGTTGATCTTAAAGAGCAAAATAATAAATTATGTTTATGGATTGAATATGTTTTGGGCGCCGTATTAATCGTTCTTACGCTGGGTATGGTCATTCCAATGTTCATTGACCCGGCAAAACAGCTTCCCATGATCGTCTTGATCAGTATCAGCCTGCTGATGACCCTGGCAGTGATCACGTTCAGTTACTGGAAGCAGGCTTCAGAGAGGCTGTTCCTGGTTGTCATCGCACTGCTGGTCCTCCGGATCGGCTTCGACCTGATCGTCCTTCCTTCCAGGTATTATGAAGCCAAAGAAGTCAGAAGCAGGGAGATCGCCAGGCAGCTGGGACGTGAAACCAGGGGGACGCCTTTGTACATCTGGTGGAATCCTGGCAAAACGCCGGATCCGTATTATGGCAAACGCCGGACAGAGTATGCATTCATGTTCTACATCAGCGCTGAACGTCAAGAGCAGCTGAGATTCTCATCGGAAATTGATCCGGAAGCCTTCTACATCGCCAGGGAAGAAGACCTTGAAGGGTATGCGGTTGACACCCTCCGTCAAATTGCTCCCCCGGATCACCAGGGCTTGCTCTATCTGGTGGCTTTCAGGGAAAAAAAGGATCGGTAAAGGGCTTTTTCTTTTACAACAGGGCTTTCCTGTAAGTGGCAATGACTCTTTTCCTTGCCATCTCTTGATCGACGATCGGAGCCGGGTAACGCTCGGGATCCCTGTATTCGGGGACCCAGTCCTGAACGTATTTTTCCTGCGGATCGTATTTTTTAGTCTGGAGATAGGGATTGAAAACGCGAAAGTACGGAGCGGCGTCGCATCCGGTTCCTGCCGCCCATTGCCAGCCACCGTTGTTCGAAGCGAGTTCAAAGTCCAGCAGTTTTCGGGCAAACCAGGCTTCTCCCCATCGCCAGTCGACCAGCAGGTGTTTGACAAGGAAACTCGCTGTGACCATACGGAGCCTGTTATGCATGAAACCTGTCGTATTCAGCTCCCTCATTCCTGCATCCACCAGTGGAAAACCGGTACGTCCGGTGCACCAGGCTTCAAAATCCTTTTCGTTGTTCAACCAGTGGATCGAGTCGTAGGCCGGTTTGAAAGCTGAATTTGTCACCCGGGGGAAATGCCAGAGGATGTTCCCCATATAAAACTCCCTCCAGATCAGCTCATTAAGCCATTTCTCATTCAGTTCCCAGGCCAGCCGTACCAGATGCCTGACCGAAACCGTACCGAACCGGAGGTGGACGCTCATCCGGCTGGTGCCATTGACAGAGGGAAGATCGCGGGTGAGATGGTAATTGCGGATGATGTCTTTATCCGGTTCCGGAGGGGGCATTGTTATCTCAGACGGGATGAAACCCAGTTCGTCAATCGAAAGTAATGGCCGGGGTGAAAGTTGATCGAAAGAGGTTGAATACGCTTTTACATCATAGGTTTGAAAGGGAGTATCGTAAAAATGGGCTTTCCAGCGGTTCATGTAAGGCGTAAAAACGGTGTAGGGTGTTCCGTCGGCCTTAGTGACTTCATTTTTTTCAAAGATGACCTGATCCTTGAACGATCTGAACTCAATTCCCCTGTCGTTCAGCAGGTCTGCAATCTTCTTGTCGCGGTCTCTTGCATAAGGCTCATAGTCGTGATTGCAGTAAACGGCGCTGACCTCCTTTTCTGAGGTCAATTTTTTAAAGATCTCCACAGGATCACCCTGTAATACCAGCAATGAACTTCCGTAGCGGAGCAATTCGGATTGAATGCGTTCAAGAGCCCTGTGAATGAACGTGATCCGGGCATCATTCCTGTCTTCAAGCTTATCGAGGATGTTTCTGTCGAAAATGAAAACGGGCCTGACATTCCCTTTCTCTTTCAAGGCGTAGTGAAGACCGGTGTTATCCTCCAGCCGGAGATCCCTCCGAAACCAGAACAGGGTGATGGCCATACGGGACGAAGGATTGATGAATGTTTATTCTTTGGATTCTTTCAGGTACTCACTGATGATCTCCGACGCTCTGACAAGGTGGTTTTCTGTCACGTAGATCAGCGCTGCGTCCTCAGGGGAACCCGAGGCCCAGCCCGCAATGACGCTTTCTTCCAGCGTGTTGCGCAGCATCGCTTCAATACCGTTTTTACGGAGTATTTCTATCAGGTACTCAGCTTCTACGATCGAACCCGTGTAAACACGTTTAATGCCTTCTTGTTCTTCCATTGTTTGAATTTTTAAGGCAAGATACGAAATTTCTCTATTTTTGTAGCTTCATAGCGATAATTTTGTATCTTTCTGCTGGTATTTGCTGGAGTGAAAAGTGGACATTCATTTTGATACATCATGAAAAAATCGGTATTGACACTCGTGAGCCTGCTGTTTCTATTGAGCCTGATCCATTGGGCACAGGGCCAGCAGGTCATATCCTCCGGCGGAAATTATAGTGAGGCAGGGGGAATTTCCGTAAGCTGGACCCTGGGAGAGCCAGTAATAGCAACATTTTCAAATGACGGCCTGATCCTTACCCAGGGATTCCAGCAACCAACGATGATCATCGGCGGGCATTTACTAACCATTCCTGCCGGATGGAGCGGGATTTCCAGCTGGGTGAGTCCAACGGTTCCTCTGGCGGAGGATATTTTCGATCCCGTGGAGAACGATCTGATTGTCCTTTTGAATCCATACGGCCAGGTTTACTGGCCGGCCGAGGGAGTGAACCAGATCGATCCACCTCCTGCTGATGAGCAGGGGTGGGTATCGCATCAGGGATACATTGTTAAGATGGAAGAGGAAGTACTGGTTCTCATCGGCGGACTGGCTGAGAACGACCTGATGGTGGATCTGCCATCCGGATGGTTCATCCTTCCGGTCCTGGCCCAGACGGTGGTTCCCTCCAATAACCTCTTTGGTCAGCTTGATCCTAATCTGGTCATCGCCAAGGAAATTGCCGGCAACCGTATCTGGTGGCCTGCCATGGGCATTCATACCCTGACAAATGCAGAACCCGGCAAATCGTATCAGATACTGCTTTTAGCCTCTGATGTGCTTGATTTCGCACCCTTCAATGCACCTGTACCGATCGGGCCCACGCACATTGAACTGAATCAGCTTACCAATGTTACTCCCTGGAACGATGTCGAATTTACGGGTACATCGCACACGATCGCCATCAGCGGGGATGCGTGGGGTACGATTGAAGGTCTTTCTTATGGGGATTATATGGGTGCATTCACACCTAACGGTTTATGCAGCGGAATGATGGTCTATACAGGGAAGGGAGAAGCACTTTCCATCACTGCCTTTGGTGATGACCCTACAACACCATCATCCATCGAAGGTTTTTTAAGCGATGAACCTATGCATTTCCGCCTGTACCGTCCTTCAGCCAATGAAGAGTTTCAACTGTCGGCTTCCTTCGATCCATCTCTCCCTCATACGGATATCTATCAGGTTAACGGGCTTTCGGGGATCGTTGGTCTGACGTTGATGGCGACTTCCATTACCGAAACCGGATTCAGTGATGTGGAGATCTATCCGAATCCTGCCGGCGACCTGGTGATGATCAAATGCATTGGGAACATTTCCCGCGATGCACGTTTATCTGTTTATGCTATCGGAAGCGGGCAATTGGTCATGGAAACCCGTATCGAAGACAATTTAACTGAACTTGACATCCAGGAATTAGCTCAGGGTATTTATTTCGTCAGGATCACCGATGGGCATGAAATCATCATAAAAAAGCTGGTCAAGCAGTCCAACCGGTTTAACTATTAAAAGAGACAGAACCATGGCAGGGAACCTCTTCAATTTTCGTGTGTTTTGTGCAACGATCCTTTTCTTCGTTCCGGTTCTTCTAAAGGCCCAGTTGCCTCCGGGTTGGGATTACATTCCTTCCTATTCCTCACATATCGTAGCCATTCCACTGGGCATTGGTCCGACCTTCAATGGCGTACCAATGACGGCGGGGGATCACATCGGCGTGTTTTATGATGATGATGGCGAACTAAAATGTGCAGGAGCTGTGGTTTGGAATGCAACCGCCAGTGTGTCGGTCAGCGCATATGGCGATGATCCCTATGAAACCGGTAAACAGGGTTTCAATGAGAACGATTCCATTTACTGGAAGCTGTATCACTGGCCTGAAGCCCAGGAGGCTGACGGAGAAGCCACGTGGCAGGATGGCTGCCCGGGATGCACGCACTGGGATGGTCGCTGGCACGATTACGGCTTATCGGCACTGGAAACCCTGCAGGCTGTTACTTTTCTTCCGGGCGACGCAAATGGAGACGGAATCGTGAACGTGCTCGATGTGATCACGGTCGTGAACTACATCATGGAGCTGAATCCTCCTGTCTTCTTCTTCAATGCCGCGGATGTCACGGTTGATGGTGTTGTTAACGTACTGGACATTATTGGGATCGTGAATATTATTATGGAAACATAGGCATCACGATTACTTTGCCGTTTGTCGTTCGCTGTTAACCTGTAAAAGCAGGTTCCCGCATGCAATCCATTCACATTCCATTCAGTCGGTATTTTCCCCCTGATTGATAATGTTCTGATAAAAGGGCTACGGGTTGACCGAGGTCATTGAAGACCAGCAAGGAGTGATAAGCTCCAGAACGCAACTCAAACTGAAAAGTGGCGATTTTTACTTTATTCATTTGAACGAACTTCCGAGCTGGTCACGCAGGGAATCTTCGGAGACAAATACCTGGAATACAGTAAGAAGAGTAAAAGGTTTATTCCCTTTATATTTTAAAAATCAAAAAGCAAAGATCAAAAAGCAAATTTCAAATTTCAAAAGTACATTTGCTTTTTGCTATTTGATCTTTGATCTTCTAAGCTGATCGTCTCATTGCAGCACCAGCTTCTTCATCACGGTTTTGTCTCTCGTATGAATCCATAGGATGTACATTCCCTTTGGATACTCCGAAAGGTCTACCTGTACAGCATTTCCATCCCATGTGAACTCGCCGGCCAGTGTTCCGGTTATAGTATAGAGCTGGATAAGAGATGCGTGATCAGGATCAACAGCCGATCCCTCAGCCGTGATCTTGATCAGGCCTGCGGCGGGATTTGGATAGATCTGGATGAGCACATCACCATCAGGAATTCCGGTAATGACAGGTGAAACCGTATAAACCACCAGGTTGCAGGCGACATCCAGGGTGGGATTGAATCCGTCATCGCAATCTAAACAGGTTTCGTCGGTTACACAATCGGGATAGTTGGGATGGCAGAGATCGATATAATCTTCATAAAAAACATATTGCAGCTCGACATCCTCTTCTGCAATGAAGGATGTCATATCGTAATCGAACCACTGGGCTATGGCACCCGGGCACCATCCGGCCCTGTTATGAAACCAGGTGCCGTTCTGGGGCTGGCACCCATCCGGGTTTGGATTGCAGTCGTACCAGTTGTATTGTTCGAAGGTCTGTTCTCCATTTACCCATATGTGGTGTGTGGCTTCATAGAATTCAGCAGCATTGCCGGTATTATAATCTTCATCCCATCCATGACCTGTTGAAATCAGTTTCAGCTTTGCTGCAGTTGCCCCTTCCGGGAATTCGAGTGTACGGTTCTCAACAGGCTGGAGGTTGGCATAATCCCCAAACGGATAGATCTCATTCCATACCTCATAAACGGTGCTGTAAAAATACTCAGGCGTTCCCTGCCGGTAGTACAGGGTCAGTCCCCACAGGTAGCCGTTGTCAAGTGTGCTGCAATTGAACCGGAATTCCACTTTGCCCAGTAGAAGTGACATGTAGTCAGACAGATCGATGACACTGGAGCATTCTACGCCATATGGGGTAATATACCGGATGATCTCGTACCATTTCCCGTCGTGGCCTTTTACTTCAACGCCGCCGACCCTGTCCCATTCTCCGCAGCCGCCTGTTGGCGGACAGGTAAGCGACAAGATGGCTGTCACTTTGTCGAAGGCTCCAAAATAGGAGGGCAACTCAGCGGCCACGATCTGCGAAACGTTATTCGGATTCAGCCAGATGTTTTCTGCCGCCAGCACATCCATGTCAGATGCTCCCGGGACCAGGTTGATGCTGATGGTCTCTGCGGTTGAAGCTCCGTAATTAGTCGTGGAGGTCACAGTGATGCTGTACGTACCCCAGTCAGGAGGCATCCACCAGGCGGTGTAATGACCGTTGAAATGGTTCTGGGCATGGATCGTCTGGCCATTGATCTCAAACTTAACGTCCCTGACATAGAACAGCTCAGGATAGTCGATGGTGGAAACTGTTGAAAGCAGTATTTCCAGTAGAGAAGGTACGAACACCTCTCCTTCCAGCGGGTGCCTGACGTCAATTTCGGGGACAAAGGTCATTGGATCCAGCACCATGAAGGTATTGACGATCGGTTCTGCAGGGTCGAACACTTCATTGCCGGGTTGAGAGGCTTCAATGGCTACTTCGCCGGACACGCCACTGAGGGTGACAACATTGCCATCAATAGTGGCCGGTCCTGAAAGTATCTGGAAAATCACTCCAAGGCCTGACGTAGCCGTGGCTTCAATGTCGAATGACGGGTCATTCGTCAGATGGTTTGGGATTTGCGGAAACGAGATGGCCTGGTAGCCGGGATCCAGCTCACCATTGAAATTGGACGTTTCACCCGTTAACGCGAAATTCATCAGATCGGCATCCCTTTCGCCATTGCCGGTCTCCGAGATAAGTTTAGTGATTGCCGTGTTATCGCCCCCTGGATCTCCCTGGTTAAATTTATAATATAACTGAAGTCCTGGTTCGGTACCCGTCAGCTCATCATCCATGATGTCCTGGATTTCAGTTTGCGTCAGGGCTTTATTCCAGGCGGAAATTTCGTCAATTCTCCCGCCATAGACAAAATTATAAGTGCCTAAAATGCTTTTCCCGATGCCAAACGTAACAGTTTCACCCGTAAAATTTCCCGAGGCAGCTTTGCTGCCCACGAAATTCCCGTTGACATATAAAGTTATTGCACTTCCATCGTAGATCCAGGCAATGTGCTGCCAGACCTGAGGAATGATGGTGTTCGCCGGTGCGACGTATTCGTGGAATCCGTCGGTGGTCACCAGGCGGCATTCCATCACGCCATTACTCAGCTGGATCAGATAGAATTCGGCCGTTCCGGAGCCGGCACGAAATCCCATATAGCCCTGCCCGTAAGCCAACTCGTCACAATAGAACCATCCGGTCAGGGAGACCTGGCTGCTTCCGGAAAAATACTGGGACGCGTTTGGAAGCTGAACGAAATCGTCAACACGATCGAAATGAAGGTACTGATTGGTCTGGGATGTGAGCAGGAGAGGTAGCAGCACAATGATCATCAGTGCCGGCAAGCTGATTTTGAAGTTGAAAATTTTCATTGTTTTATGATTTTTGGATTTGCACTGGTACTCATATCAGTGATTAGTTATTAGTTATTATTTTGTCATGGGATCCACCAGATTTTGATTTCCGGCGAATTCCCGCCCTGTCTGGAAATCGCTTTTTCACAATTGATTGAATTGAATTCAACTTCAGAGGGAGGGTAGGGGAGCCTGTAATGGTTGACAGGGGGTCCCTCCCGTGGAGTTTTACCTGTTCTGCGGGCAAGCGCATAAGCTTCCCAGGGCTGGCGGAACGCATCCATCCACCATTGCGTGTAAATGAACTGCAGCTTTTCTTCATCGGTGGTGGCAATCCAGCTGCCAAACTTCATCAGGACGGAAGAGGCATCAACATCATCAGGAATGTTGACCATGTCGGAAAAAGCCAGGCGTGATGTGGGCAGCTGTGAGTTTCCAGCGACCATCATCCACCATTCGACCGATGCATTGATGCCGTTCATATACTCGATGTCGGCCTGGTCCTGATCCATCCCTACACCGATCCCCCTGAAATAAGCTTCGGCCTTGATAAAATGGACCTCCGCCCCTGTGATGAATATTATGGGCATGTAATCCATATCTGCCACAATGAAGTAATTGAACGGGGAATACAGGCAGGATTCTCCCTTGATATAGAAGGCACCGGCCTGGTCCCTGTGCGTGCCATACGGAATTCCCCCCTCCGAGGGTGTGCCTGCTTCCGGTAGCTGGGGGAATGGATCCCACTGATTGTCATTGTTGGTTTCAAAAAAGATATAGGCACGCGGATCAACTATCCCGGTGCCGTCCGTGTTGTCGTTCTCTGAAAGCTGATGCCAGACATTGGATCCCATCCTGAGGTTGTTGTGCTCCCTGAACGACCAGTTAAGGCTTTCATTCCGGAATCCGATGGCTGCGGGCCATAAACAGGCACTTTCAAACACGGGGGTGATGAAATCATACCCTAAAAACACCGGCCTGTCGTTTTCGATGATCTCCCGGATGATCTCACCTGCCAGTTCCGGCTCTTTCTCCGCCATTCTCATGGCATGGCGAAGCCTCAGCGAATTGGCCAGTTTCTTCCATTTCTGCATATCCCCGTTGAACAGCTTGTCGAACTGGATAAAGGTAATAAAAGGTTCTGCGGTTTCGGCGCTTTCATCAATATGTTCATCAGCCCATTTCAATGCATCCAGCAATGTGAGGTAAATATCCCTCTGGCTGTCATACTCCGGGCGCAGCAGATCAAGGTCCTGAAATCCGTAGCCCGCTTTGCTGAACGGGATGTCTCCGAACAGATCTGTAACTTTAAACGTTTTCAAAGCCAGGGTGATCTCCAGCATGGCTCTCATGTTGACGACACCCGGTGAATCATCGTACGTGCTGAAGCGTTTCTGAAGTTCCCTGATCTCGGGTAAGGCCCCGTAATAGTTGCTCCAAATGTCTTCAGTTCCCAGCGTGAAATTTCCCCAGGCTTCTTCGGTCAGTGCAGCCTGCTGGGTTTGTTTGTACAAAATCTCATTGTTGATGTAAAACTGCTCATTCCATCCAAGTTGCAGCGAGGCGATCACACTGTTGAACAGTGCGCCGTCACTGGCCGTGGTGAACGTGTTCGGATTGGTGTTGATCTCCTCGAAATCCCTGGTGCAGGAGACCAGTACCAGGAGCAGTATGAAATATAAACCGGATGATCGATGCATTCTGTTCATGACCTTAATCCTTCCTCACATCTTTGATTTTCATTCATAATCTTCAGAAAGCTGCGGCTACGCCAAAAGTAACCGACATCGTTCCGGGCAGTGATCCCCATTCAAAGCCCTGTGCGTTTCCTGATCCCATGATCCCTTCAGGATTGATCTTGTCGGGCAGGGTGGTATAGAGGTAAAACAGATCCCTCCCGGCAATGGACAACGTCAGGTTCTGGAATATCTTTGTCTTTTCAACGATCTTTCCGGGTAAGGAATACGACAGGGATATCTCCCTCATTTTTACCCAGGAGTTTTCAAGGATCCCGGGGGTGGACAGGAATTTACCCCATCCGCCCGCGTTGGGCAGGTATTTGTAATAATAATGAACAACGTGATCATTGGGAGTCCCGTCTGCATAGACCCCATCGAGTACGATCCCGATATTGGAGGTATTGCCATCCGGATCCGTGTAGGGCAGCCCTCCGCCTTCCCTTTCCAGCAACGTTTCATTGCTCTGCCCTGTCTGCAGGGCAATGACGTAGGATCCGCAATAGATCTCGCCTCCCCATTTCGTATCGATTAACGCGACCAGCCTGAGCCCTTTGTAGACCAACTCGGTCTGCCATCCGGCAATAAAATCCGGAGAAGCATTCCCGATCGGGACGCGCGTGTCGGTGATCAGGTATTTCGTCCCTTCCTCATTCACGATTGGGCTGCCATTTTCGTGGTACACATAATCGTAGCCATAGATCGTTCCATACTCATCTCCTTCCCGCAGTGCCATGGCAGGACCGTTCAAACCCCAGATATCCGCCAGCGGATAAACTTCTGCATTGTCTCCCAGGCTTTCCACATAGTTCCTGTTGCGGGAGAAATTGATCCCTGATTTGATCAGGAAATTCTTTTTCTGCAAGGGAACCGTGTTCAGGATGAACTCAAACCCGTAGTTCGTAATGACGCCCTCGTTGATGGTGATTTTTTGTGCGCCGCTTGAAGTGGGAATCGGAAGGCCCTCCAGGATCTGTGAATAACAATACTTGTTATAATAAGTGAAATCCAGGTCAATGCGGTTTTCGAACAGGCCAAGGTTCAGCCCGGCTTCCCACGAATTCACCCGCTGCGGCAATAATTCAATGGGTGGTATGATGTCAGGGAAGCCTGCCGTCTGGTCACCTCCAAACATACCTGAATTATAGTTAAAGTCAAGCATATAGGGCTCGGTGTCAGTGGCCGTATGCGACCATCCCCCTCTTATCTTCATGAAGTTGAGCCAGCCGAGCTTTTCCTGTATATTGAATGCTTCCGTGGCAACAAAGCTTAAGGATACCGAAGGGTAGAAATACGAATTGCTCTCGGGCGGAAGGGTGGATGACCAGTCGTTCCGGCCGGTGGCTTCCAGAAAAATGAAGTTGCCGTAGGAAAGGTTCAAAAACGCATAAACTGAGTTGTTTCTTTCCTGCTTGATGCCTTCTCCCGGTACCATCCCGCCCGGGGAATCACCGGGATCTTCAAGGATCACCTCGCCATCTTCATTGGTGATGTAGGTTGGTGATGTGTAATTATCGAACGTATAGCGGTTGGGAAAGTACCACCGGCCCGAATGACCCCTGATCTCATACAGACGGTAATCCCAGCGGCTGGCTCCAAGCGTGAATTTCACATTTATCCCCGGGTGAAGGATGTCATCCTTACAGGCTGTGATCATTCCTTCGAAGATGTCGGAATAGGTTCTGTTCAGGCTGTTGGCATAATAGCCCTCTTTAATGCCCAGCACGTCAATGGGCTTATTCCTGGAAGTGTATTGATCCAGGTTGAAATCCCTGCCTGCGCGTCCGGTGAGGTTCAGCCAGGAAGTAACATCGTAGGTCAGGCTGAGCGCCCCCAGGTACTTATCCCTTTTCAGCGTGGTGTTATTGTTGAAATAATCCCACCAGAGTGTTGGATTGATGTACAGAAAAGGGTATCCTTCCTGTGGATTTTGAGAGCCATCGGGATACGCATAGAATTCCCGGTCAATTCCCTGATAACTCCTCGGCCAGGAATAGAGAAATCCTTTGCTGAATGAGTCGGCTGATTCCCCCAGCATTGGGCTGTTCAACCGGTTATAGTTGATATAGGATAAGCTGAGATCAACTGCGACCCTGGAAGATATTTTCAGGCTCGAGCCCAGGTTGATCGTGGTCCGGTCAAAATTGCTGTTATCCACGATGGCCCTGTTATCCTGACGTGTGATGGACACGCGGATGCTGCCTTTGTCATTGCCTCCCGATGCGGCAATGTTATGCGTCTGGGTATGACCATCCCGGAACACAGATTCATAGTTGTTTTGCTGTGGTAAATAAGCCCGCATCTTTCCGTCCCACCACCTGACCATTTGTCCTTCCATCCTGGGTCCCCAGGAAACAGCCGATCCATAATAGCCGAACTCTTCCGTTGTGGACCGTGTATCCCCATCCTGATTGATGATCAGGTTGTCGGTACCATAAATACCCGGGTAAAGCAATGTATCCCCGTCCATTGGAAAGGCGGGAGGTGTAAAGGAGATGGGGCCGCCGGCACCGTAAGTGTTCTGCATTTCCCTGAAACGGTAAGGGTGCACCCATTTGTAGCTGTAACTGTATGAAACGCCGATGCCTTCCTGTTTCTTTCCTTTTTTTGTGGTGATCAGTATCACGCCATTGGCTCCTTTGGAACCATACAGGGCGGAAGCTGCACCGCCCTTCAAAACCGTATAGGTCTCAATGTCCAGCGAGTTGATATCCGAAATGGAATTACCCCAGTCAACACCTCTGCCGATATTCTCCAGCCCGGGAATGTTTTCCATGGGAACATTGTCAACGACGATCAGAGGCTGGTTTCTGCCACTCAGGGTATTGTTTCCCCTGATGACGATGCGGGTAGACCCACCCTCAACGCCATCCCCCTGCGATACCTGGACTCCTGCCACCCGTCCAACGATGGCATTCAGGATATTGGGGGAATTGGACCTGGCTACCACCTCTGGCTCAATGCGCTCGGTGGAGTACCCGATTTCCCGCTCCTGGCGCTTCACACCCAGGGCCGTGACCACGACTTCTTCCAGCTCCCTTGCTGCAACCGTTAGAACAACGTTGATCACGGATTGTTCCCATACAGCAATTTCAAGAGTCTTATATCCGATATAGCTGAACTGCAGCGTGTCGTCCGAGGAAACACCGGATAAGGAATAGTTCCCCTCCAGATCTGTCGCTGTTCCTTTAACGGTCCCTTTGATCATTACCGTTACGCCAGGAATACCCCGGTCGTCATCTTCTGAAGTGACTTTTCCTTTTATGGTCCTGGATTGCGAAAAGACAAAACTGGTGATGATCGTTAGCCCAAGGGTGAATAGTATTTTCACGCTCATGTTCCTGATAGATTAAGTCCTGCCCGTTGGCCAGTAAAAAATGAAAATGCTCTATAATGTGATATATATCTGTTTCATGGCTTGAATTTTATAAGGATAACCTTCGGGCGATGAAGTTAAGAATAAATCTTCTCTTTTTAATGGATTCCTTGATTTCGTTTTCAACATCACACGCCAATAATTAATCCTGCGGGCAGGGCGTCGTTGGAAAGCAAGCAAGAAAAGAGAATACGCTATGAAGTCAACAAGCTGAACAGAGCCTGGCAGTAAAAGCTTCGTAGATTGCCTTTCCCCTGTGGGGTGGTGTATCCTGAAAACATTGGATGCACCACCCCGGGAAGGCAGGAAAGGTTAATAAAGGGTCAGAAGGATGACCTTCTTGTGATAATTCACCTGGTCGCCGCTGATGGTCAGCATATAGGCTCCCGGTGGCAGTGTCGTCAGGTCAATTACCCGCGTTACCGTGCCGCTCACGGTCCAGGGCTGGTTCAT
>DAOQWY010000017.1 GCA_035342335.1 Bacteroidales bacterium | reverse complement strand
GTAAGGATAACCGTGGCCGTGGGCAGGAGTTCTCCCTGTCATTCATTAAATCCAATGGCCACATCGTGAAGGTTGAAAGAGCCATCTGTACCTCCTTTTATTCCAGGGGCCAGCGGTTCAATATCAGGATCCTGCCATCGGGTGAGATACGCCAGGTAAAGCTTTACAGCATCATAGAATTCAATCATGCCAGGGTCTATGTATGAGGACATCGTCATATTGCCCAATTTCACCGGGTACCTTCCGGGAGCCAGGGCCATCATCACCTTTACCGACAATGTCAGTTTGTATTCCATAGAGAGCCAGCCTATGCCATTTTCCAAGAATGGTAGGCAGTACCGCGGCATTGTTCCCTGGGGCCAGAATAACCTGTTGCCTGAAGAAGTCCTGGAGATCGTATATCGCAATCCGGTGATGACCACCGGTTTGCTGTTCAATATCCAGGTGAGTTATGGACAGGGCATCCAGCCTTTCCGGTATGTTGTGGAAAACAACATCCGAAAGGTTCAGCCCGTCTATGAGTGTAAAGAGATCAACACCTTTTTTGAAGAGAACAACATCAACGGTTACCTGCTGGAGCAGATGACCGATCTGAACTTTTTCTACAATGTTTTTCCTGAGATCATCCTAAACCGTGATGTTCCGGAAAAACGCAAGATCATCAGCTTAAACCACAAGGAAGCCTGCTTCTCCCGCTGGGACTCGATGAATCCGTCGACGGGTGAGATCGAATATCACTTTTACTCTGCCGAGTGGAGCAAAGGTCATCGTGAAGATACCGTTGCTGTCACACCGGTACTCTCGGCATCCCATCCCATCCAGGATCTCAAGAACCGCATTGCCCGCGGGGAAAAACGCTTCCGCTACATCATCCCGGTGAATTTCCCCACACCGGGCAAGACCTATTACCAGAAACCCTACTGGTACTCGATCATCGAATCCGGCTGGGCGGACTTCGCCTCTCAGATACTCACCTTTAAAAAGGCATTGCTTGCCAACCAGATGTCCATCAAGTACCATGTGCAGCTGGCCGATAATTACTTTGAGGAAATCTTCGCCAGGGAAGGCATCACCGATGATAAGCGACGCAAGGAACGGGTGCGCAAGGAGTATAAATCCATCAATGATTTTCTATCGGGTGAAGCCAAAGCAGGCAAGAGTGTCATTTCTTATGTCAAGCAGACCATGGATGGCAAAGAGTTTCCCAGGATGAAGATCACCGCCCTGGAAAATCATTTCAAGGGTGGGGAATATATCGAAGATACCGAAGAGGTGAGCAACATCATGAGCTATGGCCTGGGCGTGCACCCCTCGTTGATCGGTGCTTCGCCAGGCAAGAACAAAGGTTCGTTTTCCGGTACTGACAAGCGCGAGCTTTTTATCATCAAGCAGGCTCTGCTCAAGCCTGTCCGGGATATGATCCTCCGTCCCTTTTACCTGATCAAGGCCATCAACCGCTGGCCCGAGGACATCCAGTTCGGGATCCCCGACCTGGTGTTGACCACCCTGGACGAGAACACAGGAAGTGAACGCAAAATAAGCTAACTAATGGAAGATACCCTTTTCACCGGCATGGAGGATATCCAAAAGTACGTGGCCGTGAGCCTGACATCGTCCGAGGATGTGATCCATCCCTATCTGAAGCAGGCCACCTCCAAGTACCTGGTTCCCATCTTAGGTCAGGACACCATTGAAGTGTTCCAACAGGTGGTCCATGGATCCTCATCGGGTGAGGAGCCGGAGCTCATGGATGCCATCTACCTGACCAAGCTGGCTATTGCCCGCTTTGCCTATTATCTGGCTATCTCCATGCTGAATGTACATATCGGTGATGCAGGGATCATGGTGGCATCCACCTCGAACCTGGCACCGGCCTCCAAGCACCGTACCGACGAACTGAAGGCCGATCTGCTGGCAAGCGGCTGGGATGCGGTCAATCTGTTGTTAAAGCACCTGGACCGTTACAAGGATGAGCTTGCTGATCTTTTCACCGAGGAGCTCTCGGCGATGTACTCGCTGTTTGTTACCAATGCCGATGAGTACAACCGGTTTGTGAACATCGAGCACTCTTTTTTGAGGTTCTACAACCTTCGCCAAGCGATTGAGCGGGCCGAGTTGCTGCATTTGATGCCAGTGTTGTCCCAGGAGCTCTATGACGAGCTCAAAGCCCAGGTGCGCCAGGGCGAGGTCTCCGGGGTCAACCAGCAGCTGTTGCTTCCCATAAAGGCTTTTGTGTGCTATAAAAGCGCCCAGCAGGAGATCGATCCCAGTTACGGCGCCTATGCCGATCATGCCCTGGCATACCTGAAGCGCTATCTGGATGATCACCTTGGAGATTATCCGCTGTATGCCAATAGCTCGGTGTATGATCCCAGCAAGACATCCTACTGTGTTTTTGAAAACGATGATGAGCATGGCTTTTTTGTTTTTCAGTGATCCCAACATGCAGTACCTCTCTGAGATCCTTTTGTCCGCCATCGTATTCACGATGGTGGCCAATGCCGGGGTGCTGGTGGCTTTTTATTTCAACACCAAGTACCAGCTGCGCAAACACGATAAGGACATTGAATGCCTGATGCAGGAACTCAAGCAAAAAGCCGATACCGTCTCCCTGGATGACCTGAAACGTGACCTGAACCAGAAGTTTGCCTGTATTGACGACAAACTCAACAACATATACGACCATTTAATTAACCATAAATACTAATACCATGGAAGCAATCTGGCAATTCATTACCGGCCATTTAGCCGAGCTGATTTTTGGCCTTCTGGCATTTGCTGAAATCATCGTTCGTCTTACCCCGACTAAAAAGGACGATTCGATCCTGAATTTCATCATAACCATCATTGACGCTCTTTTCCCAAATAGGAAAAAGAACGGTGGTAAATTTAAGCTCACCAGCCAGGTAAAAGAAACGAATCAGCCTAAAGACATGTTCTAGCCGATGACCATTCGTATTGAGGGAGAGTCTTACCGGATTCCTGACTCCTGGAACTCTTTGTCCGGGGATCAGTACGCTGTGCTTTGCTCTCTGATAGGAACCTACAAGGATCCCCAGGCCATCAGGGTCAATTTCCTTTTCTATCTGCTGGGATTAAAGGTGGATCCTTTCAATCCTTCAAATAAGGGGTGTTTTTTGCATCACAGGGGTAAGCTGATATTCCTGGATTCGGAAACAATCGCTGAGATGTGCCAGGGTCTGGATTTTCTCTTCACCCAGGATTCCGGTCAGCGGGTGCTGAATCCGGATCTATGCACCAACCATTTTAAAAGGATCACCGCTCATAGAAAAAAGCTCATCGGCCCTGAGGATCGGATGGTGAATGTCCGCCTGGGTGAGTTCATTCATGCCGATTCCCTGTATCACCACTTTATCTCCACCTGGGATCCAGCCGTGCTGAATAAATTCCTGGCATGTCTCTGGAGGGAGAAAGATCCTCAAATCACGGAAGATTCTCCTTTGTACAAAGGCGATCTCCGGATTGCGTTTAACCCTTACACTCTTGAAAGCCAAGGCGGCACTGTGTCTTTCTTGGGTGAGCAGGTTAAAATGGGATGCTTTCTGTTCTACGCAGGCTCAAGGAATTATATCTCCCGAAGGTTTCCCAATCTTTTTTCTTCGCATTCATCCTCGTATTCTCCGGATGCGTACATGTCGCTGTGCTATGATCTTTGCAACAGCGATGTTTCAAAGATCAACCTGATTCTGGACTCCTATGTCTATGACGTATTCATGTTCCTGGAAAACTCAATCAAAAACAAGAATAAATCCTGATTCAATCCATGTATGACCATGTAAACTATTTCCGGATGATAGCCGGTACGCTCAAGGAGTTTGTCCACACACCCCATGAAACCGTGTTTCACCGCATCCGCTCCATCGCCTCGATGGAAGAATTTTTGTTTTCTTCCAGGATTGTAAAAAAAATACCGCACCTGCTGGTCATGGATCGGGTGGACTGCCGCCTTCAGGATGCCCTGAGCGACAATCGGCTCATCAAGTCCTTTTACAGCTTTTATATCGTGGCTCACGCCCCGATGGATGATTTCGATACGATTGAAACGGCTAATCAATCGGTGAAATCCATCCTTCATAAAATCCTGTCAAAGTTAATCCATGACAAGCAGCATTACATCGGTGGCATGGAGCTGCTGGATGCGGATTCCATCGTGTATGGTTCCATTGGTCCCATCGGTGATAATTTCATCGGTGTGGAGTGCAGCTTCACCATCACTGAAAAAATACCCCTGATGTTTAATGTATCTGACTGGTGCATCTGATGGAAAACACCGATCTGAAATTAACCGCCCAAGCCTGGGCGGACATTGTGATCAAAAACTGGCTATCCAAGATAGAGCGGCTGAGAATCAATTATTCCTACCAGCTTTCCGATAGTTTTGTTCATCACGTCCTGGCTAATGCCGGTGGCGACATACAGCGCATTGAATTTGCATTTGCCTTCTATGGCCGAATGGTGGATATGGGAGTGGGCAAGGGAGTCAAAATTTCCCTGGTCAAAGAACGTCATTATGAAGGATTCCGCAGAAGGCCCAAGCCGTGGTACTCGGTGACGTTGTATGCGGAAGTGAAAAAACTGCGGGAAATCCTTCAAACCAAATATGCCATCAAGGCTGCCACAACCACCGTTGAGATCCTCTTAGGTGGATAGGCGATGTCCTTTCATTTACGACGGCTTTGGTGAAATTTTGGTCCCATGAGTGCAATCAATGAGACCGCACGGGTACGTGTGGAGCTGGACGGACAGCAGGCCGGTCAGGCCCTGGCAAAGCTTAAAGAAAAGGCAAACCAGCTTACCGTGGAGCTTCATGAGCTCCGCCAGGCCAACGATCTGGTCAACTATAACAAGAAACAAAAGGAGCTCCGGGGCATCGAGTCCCAGATGCGATCCTATCAGAAAGCAGTGATGGATACCACCCAGGTGCTGCGCAACTTAAATGGTGCCAGCCTGAAAGACCTTCAGATGGCCAAGCGGGAACTCACCGCACAGATACGGTCCCTGAACCGTGCTTCGGCTGATGAGCTGGTACTGTACAAGAAAAAGCAGGCCGATTTAAAGGCCGTCAATGCAGAGATCAACCGGGTGAACTCCTCGATGTATGCCCAGCAGGGTTTTCTCACGCGTACAGCCGAAGGCTTTAACCGGTATTTTGGCATGATCTCCACGGTCACGGCAGCCCTGGCAGGACTGTATATGTCCATGCGGAAGATGCTCACATTGTCCAGGGATTATGAAAAATCACTGGACGGGCTCTCTGCTGCCACGGGTCTGGCAGGGGAAGACCTGGAATGGCTTTCAGCGGAAGCGAAATCCATGTCCACCCAGACCGTGGAAGGTTCCATTCGCATCACTCGCAGCGCTGCCGATATCCTGGAAGCTTACAAACTGCTGGCCAGCGCCAAGCCTGAGCTGATGGAGGTCAAGGAGGACCTGGCCTCCGTCACCCGCGAAACGCTGATTTTGGCTGAAGCATCCGAGATGGACCTGGAAAAGGCCGTGCTGTCCATGACCACGATCATGAACCAGTATGGCGCCGGTGCTGACCAGGCGCGAAAGTATATCAATGCGTTGGCTGCAGGAAGCAAATACGGAGCCGCCTTCATCCCTCAGATCGCAGCCTCCCTCAAAGAGTTTGGCGTGAATGCCGCCACGGCCAACATCTCGGTGGAGCAATCCGTAGGATTGATCGAAACCCTGGCAGAGAAAGGATTGATGGAATCCCGTGCCGGGATCATGCTGCGTAATGTGCTGAGCAAACTCGAGCAGCAATCCGATGAGTTGCGCCCCTCGATCGTCGGATTGGAAAAAGCACTGGAGAACCTGGATGCCCGTCATCTGTCGGTTGCAGAAAGGGTTAAAATGTTCGGAGAGCGCAACCAGGTAGCAGCCGAGATTCTTACTCAGAACATCGATAAAGTAAAATATTTCAGCCAGGTGGTCACCGGCACCAATGCCGCTATAGAGCAGGCTACGATCAATACGGATAATGCTTCTTCTGCCATTGAACAGGCGCGCAACAGGCTCAGTCTGATGGCCATGGACCTGGGTCAGAAAATACAACCCTATGTAGCCAAATCCATTAATTCCTTTGCTAACCTGGTTAAAATCCTGGCTAACCTGCCGGAATTTTTCCAGAAGAATAAAACCGCCATCCTGTCGGTTTCAGCAGCCATGCTGGTACTATTGGGCAACAAGATCAAGACGGCAGCCGTCATCATCACTCAAAACCTCTTGCTCAAGGAAGGCATTGGCTTACGAATCAAGGATGCCGTTGCCCTGAAAGCTGCTATCCTTCAGGAAGAATACCTGGCCTTTGCCAAGGCAAAGGGAACCAAGGCAACCAACGTGGCTACCATGGCCACGTTTGCTTTTAATAAGGCGCTGGCAGCCAACCCAATCGGTGTGGTGGTCACAGCCATCGCGGCCCTGGTAGGTGCCATAAAGCTTTATGACACCTACAGTGCCCAGTCCGTGCGGCTGGAGAAAGAAAAGGCTCAAGCGCTTAACCGTGTTACAGATGCCAATGAAAAGCTATCGGAGTCTTATGATCGCCAGGCGGAAGCCATCGGAGAATTTACCAAGCTGTCCATTGAGCAGCGCAATGCGCTGGTGGATCAGGTCGGCAAAACCCTGGAACTGGCCGAGGCAGAGCTGATCTTAATGCAAACCAAACGCCAGGCGATTGCCCAGGATAATTTCCGGTTGAATACCTGGCAGAAGTTTGTCTCGCTTCTTTTAGGCAGCAATGCAGCCACGTATGAAGCAGTCAAATCCGTGGAGAATTCCACCCGGGCCACCCAGGAGCTGGATACAGGACTAGAGGCTCTGATGGGAAAGATATCCCAGCTGCGAGAGCAGAAATTATCACTGGATGATATTGTCCATGCGGAAGCCAATGCCGATGCTATTTTGGGTGAGACCCTGGCCAATATAGAGGAAAAAATACGCCTGTACCAGGTTGCCTTAAAGAATGCCGCTTATCAAAGCGAGGACTTTTACCGTATCCTTGCCAAGATCAAGGATGCGGAAAAGATACAGGCCTCCCTGCAGGTGGAGATCACCACCGATGCAGAAGGATCCACCGGTGAGAGGATTCAGCAGGTGACCGACCAGGTGCAGCAAGCCATTGATTCATTCCAGCAGGAAGCTTACCTTGGTACACTCTCGGCCAACGAGCGTGAGCTCGAGGCGATTCGCCAGAAGTATGACAAGTATATTGTCATGGCCCGGGATAACCAGGAGCAAATCAAAGCGCTGGAAGATTTGCGCGATGAGGAGCTGGATCAAAAGGCCAAAGAGCAGCTGGCTCAATCCCAGGTGAGGAACCAGAATTTACTGGATAAAAGGGATGAATTCCTGACCTCGCTGCACCAGAAAACCATGGATGATCGCTCCCGTGAATTGCTGGAGAATCAAAACCACTGGAATGCAATCAAAAGCCAGCTGGAGATGTTCCACACCCAGGGTGTGATCAAGGATCAGCAGTACTGGGCTGCTCTTATGAACATCACCCGCCTGGGACGCGAGGATCAACAAAAGATCCATGAACAGTACAACCAGAAGGAAGTCCAGGCCAATCAGGCTAAAAACAAAGCCATCAACCAGGCCAACCATGAGGCCCTGATGGGTACCTTGTCGCTGCTGAGCAATGTGTTTGGAAACATTCAGTCGCTGCTGGATGAACAAAGCGAGGAGTTTCGTGCGCTGGCCGTGTTTCAGGCCACCATCGACACGTTCGCCGCTGCTGTAGCAGCTTACAAATCAACGGCAGAGATACCCATCGTAGGTTCGGTGCTCGCCCCGATAGCAGCTGCCGCTGCCGTGGCTTTCGGTGTGGCTAAAATCGCCAAAATCGAATCCCAGTCCTATCAGGTGGGTGGCTATACCGGTGAGGGTTCCCACCAGCAGGTTGCTGGTGTAGTTCATAAAAACGAATATGTGGTTCCCGCGCACCTCATGCAGCATCCCCTGGTAAAATCCTATGTTGAGCAGATAGAAGAGCTGCGCAATCAAAAAGGCTATCAAGACGGAGGGCATGTCCAGGATGGTTCCTACCAGATATCCGCCTCCATGATCAAGGATCCCCACGTAAATCGCGCCCGAAAGATCATTGATCTTGTGGGGCAAAATCCCGCCACAGGCGATGATGCCTTTGTTTTGGATGCTTTCCTTGGGATGCAGACCATGATTGGCAATCTTCAGCAAGGTTTCATCACTACCGATCAGCTGATCCGTAAGCGTAATGAACTACTGAAGGATGCCACAGGGGATACAGAGCAAATCTATGATGAATTCAGCGAAAAAATCGCTCGTTCAGAATCCGTCCAGGAGCATATCCAACAGGTTGTGCAACGGCGTGATGAGCAAGTTATCAATACTTTGACTTACCTGAAGGATTATACAGCTGTGGATGACTTCACCGATTCCACGTTGCCAGATAATACTTACACCTCGCAACGAGTGGAAGGGTCATCCTCAAGACAGCTGCAGCCCCTTTTACCTTACCAGGTCAACACCCGGGCAATGATGGGGATCAATGTGCCCATGGCAAAGAACGCTCTTGAGCCTTCCATCCCGCAGCCTGTGGTCGATATACCTGCATTCCCCCGGTATCCGGAACCAAAGACTCCCAAGGAGCTTACCGAAATGCTCGGCAAGCTGTTGAAAAAGCTGGATGATCCCATCCAGGCCAATGTTTCCTGGTGGGACATTAAAAAGAAAAACGATGAATATGATAAGATCCGCAAAGCCATAGGCGTGTAAGAGGTGTCCTTTTTATTCAATGCTTTTAGTTGAAGTTTTGCCCTATGATTGCCATCTACAAAACTCCACCCAAAGTATCCTTCTGCAACAATCCCATCGTATTTGGCGTGTCCACCAACAACATGTACGCCACCGACGGAGTGACCGCCAAACTCATATTGAGCCTCTCGGATCTGGATACCACCGTGGGGCATGGCTTTACGCTTACGTTCAATAATCTTTCCCTGGCATTCACCCTGGCATCCTTACCCGATGAATCAGGGCTCCAGCTGATCGTGGCCTCTGGTCAGATCACCCTGCAAGAGTGGGGTGCTCTATTGGTAGAAGGCCTTCGCAGCAATTTTCACCTGGTGTCCAACTTTCGCATTTCCGGTAGCTACCAGGGAAATTACCTGATCACCCTGGAGTCCATTGATCCTTCGGCGGATTACTCCCTGAGTGTTTCGGACATCACTATCTCCACCTTATCCATTGAATCCAACCGGCAGGGTGTGACACCGCAGATGCGGGAAAATTTCAAGATCATTGGACGCGTCTACCTGGTGACGACATCAGGTCAGCTGGAATTTTTGGCCCAGGATCAGATTACCCCGGATTCCACGGGAAAAGCCCTTTTTGATTTTGCCCAGTACCTGCTGGTGAAAGTTGTGGATACTGCCCGCTTTTTGTTTCCGCAGACGGTCACCGATTTCATCTTTGACCGCTCGGATCAGATCAAACGCTTTGTGGTGCAGTTCTGCGAGAGTTATACCGGCGTTTACCACCGGCTGCACATTACCTGGTCCACCGATACCTATGTCACGGTGGGAGGCATTGATTTTTCACAGATGGCCAAATTCATCCAGGAAGGATCCTCTTATTTTGATATGCTTCAATACAACAAGGATTTCCTCACCTGGAGGCCACAGAGCAAGAAAATATGGATACGCCAGCCGGAGATGCTGCATTTTTTGGTGTGGTACAACGATACTTCCTGGCTGGCCATGAAAATTAAAATCACCTATACGGATGGTTCAACGCATACTTTCACCAAGTATACGTATTCACCTGTCTACAAATACGATATAGTGGAAGTGGTATGCACCTACGCCAAGCTGGATCTGATCTCCTTGCCGCAGTCCCAGGGCAAAACCATCTACAAATATGAAATCTGGCTAGTGGATGATAATGTTCAGGTATCCCGGACCATGGAGTTTGTTCTGGATCGTACGCTGTATCCCAACCAGCGCTTTTTCATCTTCCGCAATTCATTGGGAGGGTACGATAGCGTCCGCTGTACGGGTGAAACCATCAAAGAGACCGAGGTGAACCGCCTTACAGTGGAGAGGATCACCCAGGATTTCTCGGTGATGGATCCTCCCCGCAGGCAGATTTTTGCAAAAGAGATGCAAAAATACTCGGCCACGACCGGGTTCATCACCAAGCTGGAATCAGAATACCTGAGGGATTTTTTCCTGTCCAATGAAATCTATGAGTTCATTGAAAACCGTCTGTATCCAGTACTGGTGCTATCCACATCCCTGAAGGTGCATAAGGACAATGATTATTTGTATTACCGTGAATTTGAATATGCCCGGGCGTATGAGGATGTAAACTATGCCCATGATGAAAACATTTACACCTCGAAAAATTTCAACCAGAGTTTTAACTCCAGTTACTTGTAAACCATGGCCGTGAAATCATGGAACGATCTTAAATCGTATGTGCAGCAGTATTTCCTTGAAAACTACGATGAGGAAATTACTGCTGAGCAGCTCAGAGTCATATTGATTGACCTGATCGATACGATTTCCATGTACCTGTCTTCCAATGAAGGACAGATCCGGAAAGGAGCGGCCAATGTGCTCACCAGCGGATCGCAGATTGTCTTTGATACACCGTTTTCTGATACCAGCTATGTTGTCATCGGCAACTGCTTTACCTTGAACAACCTGGTACTTCACTCGGAGTATGATTTCACCACCACGGGATTTAAAGTCAAACCAGCCATCAATGGGAGGTATAAATATGTCGCATTTCCGGTTTAAAATTTTTCTTCTCATCCTTTTGATTCCCCACCTGGTCATGGCTCAGTCATTGACCGGAGACCGGGTGAATGTGGATACGCTATCGGCAAAAATCCCATCAGGATTGGATACCATGCAACTGGTGTCCAATGCGGATTTCAGTAAGGCAGCCCGCTTCCGAACGGTTGTGCTACTGGATACCGTTGCCACGGATACCAGCCGCTATGTCCTGATGTGGGACAATGCCTCAGGAAAGATCATCAAATGCGATACAGCGTTCTTCCGCTCACTGGATATGGAATCCTTCCAGAAGCTCCCGGATACATCCTTCTGGGATGCCACCCGATTTTGGACACTGGGTCAGATATCCGATAGCATTGCAGGATTTTTAATCAGCGAGGTGGATGGATCCCTGACCAACGAAGGATGGCTGGATGTGGTGCAGGCAGGTGTCAATTCCAGTGCGATCACAAGTAATACCCAGGGATCCCCTCAGATTTACATCAAAGGGGGTGCAAATGTGACGGTCACCGAATCAGCCGATACGATCATACTTGCATCTGCCGGTGGAGAGAACTACTGGACATGGATAAATTCTACCACCGATACTGTGTATAATAACAAAACCGGAGTATTGTTCCTGGCTACTGACCTGATCACGGATAATACCCTCCGTACGGAAGGCAATACTGTACTTGGCAGAAATGCAGGTGGATCGTTCACCCACTCATCCGCTTTGCAGGGATGGTACAATACCTTGCTGGGCAATAATGCCGGAAGCGTGATCAGCAGCGGTTATGAAAATACAGCCATTGGATACAATGCCCTAGATGCCGCCACGACAGGTTATCAAAACGTGGCCATTGGTAACAATGTGATGACTGCAGGCAGCGGTGTTTATCGAAACGTAGGCATTGGGTACAATGCCCTCTCCGGAGCCTCGTATTCTTCGAATAACAACGTTGCCATCGGTTATGCGGCCATGGATGCCGCAACAACCTCTGATAACTCCGTTGCCATTGGCTCAAATGCCCTGGGAGCCAATCAATCGGCTGACTACTGTATTGCGATAGGCACCAATGCACTTTCCACGTTGACCTTGTCAACCAACGACAGTTATAATATTGCCATCGGGTACAACGCAGGGGCAAGTTTGGATTATCAGAACAATGTGCTGATCGGTCATGAAGCAGGCCGGTACCTGGGACAATGCCAGGAAAATGTTGCCCTGGGCAAGAATGCCCTGTTTGGAAATACCTCAGGAGTTTATAATTCTTCCATGAATGTCGCTGTTGGAAACAATGCAGGGTATTCCATTTCCGGAGGAGCCATGGGCAACACGATCCTTGGCACTGCTGCAGGGTCATATCTTACCACAGGAGACAATAATGTCGTCATCGGCAACTATACCGGATCCGGTGCAGGCTCTTTAGGACTGACAACACAAAACAGCCAGTTATGGATTGATGCTTCTTCGACTGCCACACCCTTGATCAAAGGTGATTTCTACATGGATACCGTGAGAATAAATGGTGCTCTGAGCATCCGCGATGTTACGGTAAGCATTGAGAAATATTTCCTTGTACTGGATTCGGCAACAAACCGAATCTGTAAAATGGATACCACCGGATGGAGAGGTTCTACCGGGGGGACAGGCGTGAATTATTGGACACTGGATAATGATACCCTGGAAAACAACACTGGCATTGTTTTGCATTTTAATGATGATGTATTTTCTGACCGCTGGCTTCACCAGCAGAACAATACCGCTTATGGCATAGGGGCTTTCGGTGATTCAGCTCTGGCCCACTCCTCTGGCATTGAAGGATATTACAATACGGCTGTTGGAAACAATTCCTTATATCTACTCACAACAGGAGCCCAGAATAGCGCATTGGGTTATCTGACCCTTTATTCCAATACCACAGGCATAGGAAATGCAGCTCTGGGTTATAGAACATTGTACTCAAATTCAGCGGGAAACTATAATACTGGATTCGGGAACAATGCCCTTTATGCAAATACAACAGGAAATAACAATGTGGCCCTCGGCACCGGGGCTTTGCGCCTGTTGACAGAAGGGGATGGAAATGTGGCTATAGGTAAAATGGCTGGATACTCTGTTTCAACAGGCGACTATAATGTTTTCATTGGCAACGACGCCGGTTGGAACGAAACAGGTTCAAACCAGCTTTATATTGAAAACAGCAGTTCATCGCAGCCTTTGATCAAAGGGGATTTCAGCGCAGATTCACTCCGGATCAACGGTTCTTTATCCATTCGGGACGTTACCGCATCCATTGAAAAATATTTTCTTGTAATGGATTCTGCCACACACCGAATTTATGCCATGGATACTGCAGGCTGGGGTGGCAGCGGTGGCGGTGTAACGGGTGACAATCTGGGCAATCATAATGCTACTGAAGACCTGATCCTGAAGAATTACGATATCAAAAACGTAGATTCGCTTTACGCCTCCAATATTTATTCGGTAAGTGGAGATTATGAATCTGCAATTGAAGCGGTATCCTCCTCATCAAGACCTACAGCCATTCTTAAAAAGACAGCCACGTACGGTTATGGAGTTTTGAATCCATTGCAGCTGCAAGCATACGGAACATCATCCACCGGTGATGGAATCGGTGCCAGTATCGAATTCCTGGCAAAGGATGATGCCCAGAATTATGTACTTATGGGCGATTATCAGGTTTTAATGCCGGAAAATGGAAATGAAAACGAAACTTCTAAAATGGTGTGGCAAACCATGAAAGCAGGTGGAAGCTTGACGGAAGAAATGATCTTAACCAGCGATAGTCTGACGGTTAATGGCGGATTAAGAGTCACTGGCTCAACACTCCGGTTTGCCGGCATCCCCAGCGCAGAATATCCGACCGTATTAATGTATAACCCTGCGACAAAACTTGTCAGCTATTATGACACAACAGGATTGGGAGGCAGCGGAGCCGGAGGGGATATGTTTAAATCAACCTATGATACGGATAGTGATGCTATCGTTGATAATTCCGAGAAAGTCAATAATTCCCTTTCAAACGGATTCGGGGTGACGGCCTTATCGTTCAATGGTTCTTCAGCTAAAGCAATCACCATTGACACCACTGCGCTTAAAACGGTTTTTGACAGTGGGGGGGATATGTTTAAAGCAACCTATGATACAGATAATGACAATACGGTTGACAATGCAGAAAAAGTCAGCGGTGCGCTGACCAATGGCTATGGCGTCATGACCCTTACCTATGACGGGTCATCCACCAGATCTATCGTCATTGATACAACAACATTGAAAAATGTTTTTGATGGGGGCAGCGGTGGAGATATGTATAAATCAACCTATGATACGGATAACGATGGCGTGGTGGATAATTCTGAAAAAGTTCAGAATATCCTTTCCAACGGCTATGGAGTGATGACGCTTTCCTATGATGGGTCTTCCGCCAAAGCTATTGTGATTGACACCGCTGCGCTGAAAAATGTTTTCGGAGGTACCGGTGGTGGAGATGTTTATAAGGTTGGAACACCTGTGAATAATCAGGTTGGGGTATGGACAGGCGACGGCACCCTGGAAGGGGACGGCGATTTGTTGTTTGATGGCACTAAGCTGACCACCGGAAAATTGAACATCAGCACAGCGGCAGCCGGTTCATCGGACTATGATAAGTTCCTGGTGCTGGATGTATCCGGCAGTGAAGTGAAAACCAGGACCGGCTCACAGGTATTGTCTGACATAGGGGCTGAAGCAGCCCTGACAAAAGGAACCCTGACAGAAAATGTCACCGGTCTGCAGTTTGACAATACCCGCCAGGTGATCGGCGGGGCCACAACACTGAGTCTGACATCCGGCTATGTCATACCAACCACCACCCAGGAATCCAACTGGAATCAAGCGTACAGCTGGGGCAATCATGCACTGGCCGGGTACCTGATCGCTGAGACAGATCCACAGGTTGGGATCATCACCACCAATTATCTTTCAAAATGGGATGGTTCCAGCCTTGTCTCCAGCAACATTCTGGATCACCCCAGCTATGTCCGTATTGAGGACTCTTTGAAAGTCACAAAACTCAGGGCTAATGAGACATCCAGGCTGGTCATGTGGAACGCATCCACAGGGGAATTCAGCTATGTGGATACTGCCGCTTACCGGGACGGTGGCGGTGGCAGCATCCAGGAAATCGATCCCATCTGGATCAGCGATTCCACAGACTATATGCATCATTCGGATACAACCACCAGGGTTGCATCCCGAAAATGGGTGCAAGACCAGGGATATCTGACAGAACTGGAAACCGAAAATGATCCCATCTGGATCAGCGATTCAACAGATTATTTGCATCATTCGGATACAACCACCAGGGTTGCATCCCGAAAATGGGTTCTGGACCAGGGATACCTGACAGAACTGGGAGCCGAAACTGATCCCATCTGGATCAGCGATTCCACAGACTATTTGCATCATTCAGATACTACCACCAAGGTTGCATCCCGAAAATGGGTGCAGGACCAGGGATACTTAACAGAGCTTGGGGCCGAAACTGATCCTGTTTGGATCAGTGATTCCACCGATTATTTACATCATTCAGATACAACCTCCAAGGTTGCATCCCGCAAATGGGTGCAGGACCAGGGATACCTGACAGAGCTTGGAGCCGAAATTGATCCTGTTTGGATCAGTGATTCCACAGACTATTTGCATCATTCAGATACAACCTCCAAGGTTGCATCCAGAAAATGGGTGCTTGATCAGGGATTTCTTCTGGAACCACCCCAAGAAAAAGATCCGGTCTGGGTGAATGATTCATCTGACTACCTTCATCATTCGGATACATTAACCAAGGTGGCTTCCAGAAAGTGGGTTGCAGACCAGGCATATATCAATAAGGAAGAAGATCCCCAGGTGGGATCGTCTAACACGACAAACTATCTTTCCAAGTGGGATGGATCGGCCTTGAATGCAAGTGAAGTTTACGATGACGGCAGCTATGTCAGGATCCCGGATGCTTTAAAAATTGGTGCAGGGGCACCCAGCACACAACTGGATGTGGATGGAAGTGCCGCAATTGATGGCACCCTTTCGGTGAATAACATCAAATTGACCAATGCCAGTGCCGGAACATCGCTGGTAGCACTGGTGCTGGATGGTGGCCAGAATGTCGATCTCAATACCTTATCCGATGATTTGGCAGCTATTGAAGATTCTTCCAAATGGAGCAAAAGCGGCAGTTATGTGTTCCAGAAGACCCTGACAGATTATGTGGGGATTGGCACCAATGCTCCATCAGGACTCTTTCACGTTTATGGCAACATGTACATTGGCAAAACAGCCGGCAATCCTATAAAACCCAGGATCATCAACAATGAGGTTCCAACAACATGGATTGAATTTGGTCCGGGAGAGGTTTCAATCAGTCCTTCATGCTATATCCATGGTGATCTGATCGTTACAAACGATTTCACCACGGATGAAATCAATACCGATGTCATTGTGGAAAATACCTCCGGTGATGGTGTTATTGTAAAAGACTGGGGAGGTAGTTCAATTGCATCCTTTACCTCAATGGGTACCGTGTTTAACAGACCTACACGAGTGCCTATACAGGTATTGTCCAATCAAACATCAGTAGTTACCCCGTATTGGGGTACATCGGTTTATGTGATTGACGCGGATGCAAACATTGATGTATGGTGCAATAATGCCATCATCGGAGCCGGTCAGCTGCTGACCATCATCAGCGACAATGCCGATGATCAGTCTTATACCATCACCCTGAAGGATTATGGAGCAGGTTCGGTGATAACCACCATTCCCATTGATCCTTCCTTTGATACAAAAGCGGTGACGCTATTGTATACAGGATCCAAATGGGTTGTTTACTCTACCGGAAATGATTAGTGATCATTCATAATCCTATCCACTCATGTTCTCTCTCTGGGTCAACGGTGAATTTCTGCAGCTTAAACATCAGTCATTGTCTGTTGTGTTGTCATCGCCCATTTTCATGGGACAGGAAACAATGAATCACAGCCTGCCGTTTGAAGTACCCAATACACCAGTCAATCAAAAGATACTGAGTTATCCCGCATCTTATTTTTACTATAAGCTTCCTGAGGATAACCGGTTTGATTTCCGATTGTATTATTCCGGCGCTTTGCTTTTTACCGGAATATTAAAGGTCATCGGTACTTCATTTTCTTCTCTGGAGCTGGTACTGATCCTATCCAATACAAGCCTGCTTAACCAGGTCAGAGAGAAATACCTATCTGAAATTGATCTGGGTGGCAACCGGGACATGGGTGCCTGGTATGTCACCCTGCTGGAAACGATCGAAAAATCGTTTCCGCAGGTGGACTTCAACGCCTTTCCTGTGGAAGATGAGAAATTCTTCGATGGAACCGAGTTTCAGACCTATTACCGTGAACATTTTAATTGCGTCAACTTCTATACAACTGCCTACGGATTTTATCACCTGAATTCACCCATTGTCCCGTTTCCATATCTTGGATATGTCTACTGCCAGATATTCAAATCCCATGGCTTTGAGTTTATTGACAATGTATTTCTGAAAGACACTGACTTGTCCAGGCTGGTCATTTTCAACACCCATTGCATAAATTCCTCTTTTGACAACAGCCAGTTACTGCTGGATCCTCCTTCAGTCTTTAATCTGTGCAATAATGTCCCTCATATCAAGGTCTCCGACTTTTTAAATGAAATGGCTAACCTGGGGATCATCTTTTTCATCGATCCCCAGACATCCAAAGTCACCACACGAACCATTGACCAGGTATTCAAGGATTCAACCTGTCTTGACTTCAATCTGATGATTGCCTCCGAAAGTATCTCCCTAGAGTTTGAGACTAAAAAAGGATTTGCGTTTTCCTTCTCCGGTGATGGTTCAGATGAGTATACATCTAGTAAAGTTCAGGATATTTCATCCTTTCATTACAGGGGAACGGTGCAGTCATATGAAGACTTGCCCATGGATGACAACCAGGTCAATGACTGTTATTTCTGTTATGAAGACAATACGTTTTATGTCTGGAGCTTTCGTGAAAATTTCAATGAAAACCGCTGGTGGAATTGTGGCAGCGGTCTGAGTCCACACTACCAGGGTAACAGGGAATTTGCCATTGATGCTGCCAATGGTTCCCTGGCCATGGAATGGGGTAGCACTTCCCCGGACAGGATAGCAACCTGGATGGTGCCTAAAACAGAACAGGCAGGAAACTGCCGAAGCTATCCTGACTTTCAATCCAATACCTTTTCGCTTAGGTTGCTTTTGTACCATGGCATGAAGAAAGATAACTGGATGGATGATTATCCGTTTGGATCATCCTCAAATTTTGATTACTATGGAAATCAATGTGGAAACCTGTCCATATCCTGGCATGGCCAGTGGGGTTTCTACGAAAAATACTGGAAAGAATTTCTCTTCTGGTACCTGGGCGGTGTCCGGATTTTCAAATTCAAAGCCTATGGACACATTGGGGATATAAAGTCGCTTGACCTGTCTCGGAAATACCGGTACAACAATCTGATTTTTTTCATTAAAACAGTGAAGATCAATTTTGATGAGTCCAGCCAGGTATCCTTTGAATTTGAAACCTTGCTGCTTTAGAAAGCCTTTGATTTATGTTTGATCTGCTCGATACCCTCGGGACGGGCATGCTTGGAATAAATGGTGGTCATGTCCAGCGAGGAGTGATCCGCCTGGTGACGGACATATTCTGCCGAGATGCCGTCCTCAAGCATCTGGATAATGCCGCTGTCACGAAGGGAATAAAACTTAATGTTCATGGGCAGGCTCAGATCCTTGCGGAGTTTTTCCCATCGTTTGGCAATCTTGCGGCTGTCAATCTTTACCTTGCCGGGCAAGAAACCTTCAGAGAAAAGATAATAATCCTTATCCAGATGTTCCAGGTTCATCTTGCGGATCATTTCCACCATATAGTCCGGCATGGTGCCGATACGGTCGGAATTATTTTTGGCCGATTGAGCCGGGATGAAGATTGTCTGTCTCTCCATGTCAATGTCCTTAATCTTGATTCCTGTCATTTCTTTGGGACGGATCAGCACATGAAAAGCCATCAGGCACATGATCAAATAGGGGTAATCATCCTTTTCAAGGTATTCTTTGATCCGCACCCGGGTCTCCTCATCAATGATGTCCCGGTTTTTCTGCTTCTCCTTTTTCTTGGTAAGATCCTTGAAAGGATTGTGGTTGGTGTAATTCCTTTCAATTAGCCAGTTCCAGAACAGCCGGTAAAAGATCAGGTAGTTGTTGTAGGTTTTTTCGCTGACGTTGTCCCGGTTGTAAATGCTTTCTAAAAGTTCAACCGCGTAATATTTATTAAACGCCAGTATGTTAATATCTTTTTGGTTGGTGGTGTCCAACCAATCCTGCAAACTACCAATAAAAGACTTGTAGGACCGGAAACCATCCGGGCGCATCTCCTTTTTTTTCTCTGCCAAAAAAGTTTCTGAAGCCTGTGAGAGCTTGTAAAATGCTTTGGGTGCATGCTCTTCCAAGAAGGGATTCCATCCCTCGGCCAGTTTCCGGTTGATCTTAACCACCAGTTGCTGGGCAATGCGGCGGCGTTCAAGCTTGTTTTTGATCCGGTTGAACTTCACCCGCTTGCGGCGGAGCCTCTGAGAGTAAGGATCCAGAGCATAAAAGAATACATACCATTCTTTGCCTTCCACCAGTCGGGCAGGAATATAATCCGGCAGAGTTACTGGACTTTTTCTAAGTTTTTTATTCTCTATACTCATGTCCCGATCTTGTCCCGTTTTTTCTGCTAAAAAATCCCGGAAGCTTGGTAATTCAGCGCCTCCGGGGTATCTCGCGGAGAAAGAGGGATTCGAACCCCCGGTCCCGTCGCCAGGACAACGGTTTTCAAGACCGCCGCATTAGACCGCTCTGCCATTTCTCCGGTGCAAAGATAGCGATTTACCGACATTGCACCGCTATGCGACGCTCAACGGTCCAATATTTTCACTGCCAAATGGTGATACAGCCCGCAGCAGTCTGCACAGAGGAAAAGGACAGACCGTATACTTCAAAGGATATGCCTTTAACTTGTTCATGGTTGACTGCTCATCCTTTTAAGACTATCTTTGTTCAACTTTATTCCTTTACTCCGATGAAAACGCTGAATCGCTATTTCGTTACCGGCCTTCTTCTGGCCGTGATGGCACCGGCCCTCTCCCAGAACATAAAAGCCTATCTGTACTACAACTCCTTCTATTCTCCGGAGACCGGCCCCTACCTGGAAACTTATCTGTCGGTGGCTGCACAAAGCATCCGCTTTTTGCCAATCGACAATGGCTACTACCAGGGAGCTGTGAACATTACGATGCTGTTCAAGCTAAATGACCAGGTGGTCGAATTTAAGAAATACGACCTGCTTAGCCCTGAAATTACGGATACAACAAAATCTCAGTTCAATTTCATCGACCAGCAGCGGTTCGCCCTGCCAGATGGCACTTACGACTTCGAGCTGATGATCGCCGATAAAAACAAGGATTTACCCCCCGTTGTCATCTCACGCCCTGTCATTATTCACTATCCCCCCGACACGGTTACCATTTCCGGCATTGAACTCGTCGAGTCGTTTTCCACCTCCAACAGTCCGAATGTCCTTGCGAAAAGCGGTTACGACCTGGTACCGTACGTTAGCAATTACTTCCCGGAAACGATGAATCGCCTGACCTTTTACGCTGAGGCCTATCATACCGAAAAAGTGCTCGGAACAGCCGATAAATTTATGGTTACCTGTTCGATTGAATCCTTTGAAACGGAAACACCCATCGCTGAATTTACCAGGATCAAAAGAGAAGATACCCGACCTGTCAATGTCATTTTTAATGAATTTGACATCTCCCGCCTTCCGACGGGTAACTATAATCTTGTCATTGAACTCAGGAACAAACAAAACGAACTGCTGGCTTCGAACCAGCTGTTTTTCCAGCGCAGCAACCCGAATATGCAAATCAATGTAGCTGACATTGCCGGCATTAACCTGGAAAATACTTTCGTTAAGAATATCGCCCGGCGCGATACACTGGCTGAATATGTCCGCATGCTTTCGCCCATATCCACCCAGGTCGAGAAAAGCTTCGCCCAGTCGCTGGTAAAAACAGCCGACCTGGAAACACTTCAGAAATATTTTCTGAACTTCTGGATGATCCGTGACAACTTCAATCCGGAACTGGCCTGGAAAATTTACAGGGAAGAAGTTGATAAGGCTGACGCTTCCTTTAGGACAAGGACAAAGAAGGGATACGAAACTGACCGGGGAAGAGTGTATCTGCAGTATGGCTCTCCTAATGCGATTTCCGAAAGTTATTATGAGCCCAATGCGTATCCCTACGAAATCTGGCACTACTACCAGCTTAAAAATCAACGTAATAAAAAATTCGTTTTCTACTCCCGCGAAATTTCGACCAATGATTTTGAATTGATCCATTCAGACGCCATTGGTGAACTGGCGAACTATCAATGGCAATTCCTGATCCACGAGCGTGGTAATGCTCCCCACGGCCTCGACCAGGACCAGATGGAAGATCACTGGGGGAGCAAAATAGACGATTATTTTGACAATCCCCGCTGATCACTTTGCACGGCGTCTCTTTTTCGCGTATTTTTGACCTCTGAAACCTATGATTAGGTATGGCCATCCTTTATTTCATTTTCAGGATCATTGCCCGATTCGTTTCCTGGCTGCCGTTTCCGCTATTGTATATGTTTTCGGATGTTCTCTACCTGAAATTATATTACGTTTTCCGCTATAGGAAAAAAGTCGTATTCTCCAACCTCAGAAATGCCTTCCCTGAAAAATCAGAATCGGAGATCAGGCAGATTGCACGAAAATTTTACAGGCACCTGGCTGATGTTGTACTGGAGGTCATGAAACTTGGTTCCATGAGCGGCGATCAACTGGTCAGCAGGCTGCATTTCAAAAATCCAGCCATCATCGATGAGATCCTGGATTCGGGACAGAGCATGATCATGGCCATCGGCCATATAGGTAACTGGGAATGGATGCCGATCGGTTTTCAGCGCATTTATCCCTTACACGGCTTTGCCGTGGTCAAACCCTTATCTGATAAATTTTTCGACGACTACTACCACAAAATACGGAGTCGCTTGATGATTCATTCTAAGGTCATATCCTTCAAACATATTTATCGTGCCCTTGTCAGGAACCGCAATGAACAGACCCTTACCATGCTGGCTTCCGATCAGACACCCCATAAAGATGAGATCCACTACTGGACCAATTTTTTGAATCAGGAAACGGCCTTTTTTCTGGGTCTGGAAAAAATGGCCGTCAGCCTGAACCTGGCTGTTATCTTTATGGATGTTCAGCAAACCAGGAGAGGATTTTATGAGATGGAAGTGACCAAAATAACAGATACCCCGGCGGAAACACAGCCGAATGAGATCATTGAACGCTATGTTCAGCTCCTGGAAGGATCCATCCGAAGTAACCCCTATAACTGGCTCTGGTCACACAGGAGATGGAAGTATAAGCGAGAGGAGAGAGGAGAGAGGAGAGAGGAGATATAAAAAATTAAGGATTAAAGAATGAGACCAAAGATTTGAATAACTGAAGTTGGCTGATGAATTATGGAAAATGGATGAGGTGTTGGAGGATTGAGGGAAACTGTGTATTTTTAACTCTGCAAATAATTCATTGATCTTTTGATACGGATTGCGGTCGTCATATTGAATTGGAATGGGGAAAAGTTCCTGAGAGAGTTTTTTCCCCAGGTCGTCAGCTGCTCCCCGCCTGATACGGAAATCATCGTTGCAGACAATGGATCAACCGATGGATCATTAGGGTATATCCGTAAAATGTTCCCAGGGGTAAGAATAATTGACAACGAACGAAATACCGGATTTGCTTCCGGCTATAACCTGGCATTGAAACACGTGGATTCCGATTATTATATCTTACTGAACAACGACATACTGGTAACGCCAAACTGGATACCACCGGTAATACGCCTGATGGAGAGTGATCCCACTATCGCTGCCTGCCAGCCTAAAATACGATCGTTCAGTGAACGGAATAAATTCGAGTATGCCGGAGCAGCAGGAGGATTCATTGACCGCCTCGGGTATCCGTTTTGCCAGGGCAGAATCTTCCAATCCCTCGAGGAAGATCACGGCCAGTATGATGATCAAAAAGAGATCTTCTGGGCCACTGGAGCCTGCATGTTCATCAAGGCCGAACTTTTTCACAGGTTTGGCGGCTTTGATGATGATTTTTTTGCCCATATGGAAGAGATTGACCTTTGCTGGCGGTTAAAAAATTTGAATTACAGGATCATGTACTGCCCCGAATCCACGGTTTACCACGTGGGTGGGGGAAGTCTTCCCAAGAGATCATCCTTCAAGACCTACCTGAACATCCGAAATAACATCATCATGCTCTATAAAAACCTGCCGGATCCCAGGAGAAGGCGGGTTTTGGCCATCCGGTTCTTCATGGATATCCTGGCTTCCTTTAAATTTCTGATCGATGGGGGATTTAAGGATTTCTGGGCTGTTTTCAAAGCCTATGCAGCGTTCTATTCAACCATGAAGCAATCCAGAAAGAAACGATCAGCCCTGATCCAGTCGCGAAGCTCTCAGATATACAAAGGCTATGTTGTCTTTGATCATTACCTCAGGCGGAAGAAAAAGTTTTCGCAGCTTGACAGGGGCTTCACCTGATCAACATAAGAAACGGCAATGAACAACTCACCTGCCCATCTTTTTACCGGTGATTTCCTGAAGGCAGTGAAGGATTACCGCTGGCTGGTGAAAAATTTTCATCCGTATTTTCCACATCTGCGTCTCCTGATTGCATAAAAAGATCGTATCTTTGCATTGTTATCCAGTTGGATAGCAGGGGTGCCCAAAAGTACGGGCTGAGATCATACCCTTTGAACCTGATCCGGGTAGTTCCGGCGTAGGGATGTTACTGACAATAATTGGTTTTACGGCTCCCCTCAATAAATCAGCGTCAACTGTTTGATGCCGCTATTTGATTCAACAGGCCATGAAAAAATTGAATTTTCTGATCGCATTGCTTTTAATCTGCACAGGCTACACCAGCGCACAATGGTCTGTCATCGGCCGTGTCACCGACGCCCAAACGGGCACAGCCCTCACCGGCGCCAATATCCTCATCAGGAATACTTTCCTGGGAACCACCTCCGGTCCTGACGGAACCTTTCATCTGAGTAATCTTCAACAGGGAATTTATGAAGTGGAAGTTTCCTTTGTCGGTTTTGAAAATTACACACGGGAACTGTCGCTGACCTCGGATATTGAAATCGATATTCGTATGGTAAGAACATCGCTCATGCAGGAGGAAGTCCAGATCCAGTCGACAAGGATTGCCCAGGGCGTACCCGGGACGTACAGGAACGTTACGCAGGAGATGATCGGGCGAATGAATATCGGGAAGGATATCCCGTTCCTGTTAAGTTCAACTCCTTCGCTGACAACAACCTCCGACGCGGGTAATGATATCGGCTATTCGGGCCTGAGGATCCGCGGGACGGATATTACGCGCATCAACGTGACCATCAATGGAGTCCCCTATAATGATCCGGAATCCCATAATGTATACTGGGTCGACATTCCCGATCTTGCATCTTCGCTGGACAATGTGCAGATTCAGCGTGGCGTAGGTACATCCACCAATGGAGCGGCCACTTTTGGAGCCAGCATCAATTTCAAAACGCAATCCATCGAAACCGAACCCTATGCCAGGATCGAATCTTCCTATGGCAGCTTCAACAGCTTGAAAAATAAAATCTCCCTCGGTTCAGGCCTGATCAACGACAGGTGGACGTTTGATGGACGACTGTCAAGGATCTCATCCGATGGTTATATTGACCGGGCATCATCAGAATTGTATTCCTACTACCTTTCAGGTGCCTATTTTGATGCAAAAAGCATCCTCAAACTGGCTGTTTTTTCAGGCAATGAACAAACCTATCACGCCTGGGAGGGCGTTCCCTATGATTCGCTGACGACCAACCGCACCTATAATCCCGCCGGCGAATATGTGGGCGATGACGGCACGGTTCACTATTATGATAACCAGATCGATAAATACCGTCAGGATCATTATCAGCTGTTGTTTACCCGCGAATTCGGGAAATCTACCATTTTTAACGCCGCTTTGTTCTATGTCAGGGGTAAGGGCTATTATGAGAACTATAAGACGGACCAGAAGCTGGAAGACTACGGGGACGGGATTTTCAAGCCGGATACGGCCGTTCTTCGCTCTGATCTGATTCGTCAGAAATGGCTCGATAATCACTTTGCAGGCATTACGTTCAGCACACTTTACCACCCTTCAGGCAAGCTCCAGCTGACCGGCGGGGGTGCCTACAACCGCTACCGGGGTGATCACTATGGCTATGTACTCTGGGCAAGGGATGCCGTTGTGGTGGATAAGGACAGGCCGTGGTATGAAAACACCGGAGAAAAATCCGATTTTAACCTCTATGTCAAGGGCGATTATTTTCTCCATAAATCCCTGCGACTGTTTGCTGATGTTCAATACAGGGAAATCCATTACAAAATTGAAGGAACACACGATAACCTGCAGGAGGTTGATCTTGGGCCTGTTTTCCATTTCGTTAATCCAAAGCTGGGAATTCACTATGCGATCACCGATCAGCACAGCCTGTATGGATTCTGGGGAATGGCCAACAGGGAACCCAGCCGGAGAAATTACCTGGATGCCGATGAAGGGTATCAGCCACGTCACGAAACCCTTCACGATTATGAACTGGGCTATGCTTTTCATTCAGGGAATGTTGAACTGAATGTCAACGCTTATTACATGGATTACAACGACCAGCTTGTTCTGACGGGTGAGATCAATAACGTCGGAGATCCCATCATGGTGAACGTACCGCGAAGTTACCGGACAGGTCTTGAAACCGGCATCGTAATCAAGATCCTGAAGAACCTGACGCTGGATGCCAATCTCGGCCTCAGCCGTAACAAAATACTGGATTTTACGGAGTATGTGGATAACTGGGATACGTGGACCCAGGAAGCGAATTACCTGGGTCTGGCCGATCTCTCCTTCTCCCCTGCCCTGATCTTCAACAACCTGATCACCTATAAACCGGTGAAGGGCCTGACGGTAAACCTGATATCGAAATATGTTAGCAGGCAATATATTGACAATACTGAAAGTGATTCCCGCAAGCTGGATCCGTATTTTGTGAATCATCTGTTGATCGATTACTCCATTCAGACCAAAATCATTGATGAGATCGGGATCAACCTTATGATCAACAATCTTTTCAATGCCAGGTATGAAACCGACGCCTGGGTGTACCGTTATGTCTATGAAGATCAGGATCTTATGATGAACGGTTATTTCCCGCAGGCAACCCTGAATTTCATGGCCGGTGTTCGTTTCAATTTTTAATCGTTTTACCGGTATGGGCAAATTCCCCGGGGCTTGCCCTGGGATTTGCACCTTTGATTATCTTTGTGCATCATTATTTGCAGAACGAACGCATTGAAATTTTACTTCATCTTATCCCCATGATCTATCCCATTCCCCTTGCAGAAAACATTTTCTGGATCGGCGTCAACGACCGCAGAACGCACCTGTTTGAGAACCTCTGGCCCCTGGAAAAGGGAGTGGCCTATAACTCCTACCTGATCAAAGGGCATACGAACGTTTTGATCGACACGGTGGAAGCCTCCAAATGCGATGAGTTCCTGGAGAAAATATCGCGGGTGCTTGGACCTGACGGAAAAGTGGATTACCTGATCATCAATCACCTGGAACCCGATCATTCCGGGGCCATTCGGTCGGTGATAACGAAGTACCCTGAGCTGAAGCTTGTTGGAAACAGCAAAACCTTCAAAATCCTGGAGCAGTTTTACCAGGTACGTGACAACCTTGTGGCCATCGACGACACGCTTACCCTTGAGACGGGAGACTGGCATCTGAAGTTCTTTCTGACGCCGATGCTTCACTGGCCCGAGACGATGATGACCTATGATCCGGCATCAAAGATCCTTTTTTCAGGAGATGGATTCGGCTCCTTCGGCACACTGGACGGCGGCATTTTTGATGATGAATTGAATCTTTCCCTTTATGAAAGTGAGATACGCCGTTATTATGCCAACATCGTCGGCAAGTACTGGAACCCGGTCCAAAGGGCAGCAAAAAGCCTTGAAAATACTGATATCAGGATCATAGCCCCAACCCACGGGCCGGTCTGGAGAAAGAATCCCGGCTGGATCCAGGAGCAGTACCTGAAATGGAGCCGGTTCGAAGCTGAAAACGGTGTCGTCATCGCATTTGGTTCCATGTACGGACATACGGAAAAAATGGCGGATTACCTTGGCCGTATCCTTTCCGAAGAAGGGATCCGTGATCTCCGCATTTACGATACTTCACGCACACATCTGTCCTATATCCTGAGCGATCTGTTCCTTTACAGGGGTGTGATGATGGGAAGCCCTGCTTACAACGGGGGGCTCTACCCGTCGGTTGAAGCCCTGATCAGCAAGATCCTGAACACGGGCATCAGGGACCGGTTTCTCGGAGTTTTCGGATCTGCAGCCTGGGGAGGCGGCGGAGTGAAAGCCATCGGGCAGTTTGCTGAAGACATCGGATGGGAAGTTGTCGGTGAGCCGGTCCAGGCTAAAGGTGCTGCAACGGATGAAGACTATGGCCGGTGTGCAATGATCGCACGTGGGATGGCGAAAAAGCTGCTGGAAAAACAGGATCGCGTTGGTTAGTTCGGTGGATTTTCATTTTTAATCCGTTCCGACTGCTTTTCATTGATCACGTATACCATCCGGAAGGACCAGAAATTGTTGAATTGATCACGTTTCCAGGGATCTACATTGGGCGGAGAATATTCACGCGTTCGGATCTTTTTCAACGAATAGGCATACCTGACATTGAATTTCAATCCTTTGTAAATCCTGAACCGGATATCGGCGATGGCATTGATGTCATCCCTCGCGTAAGGCCCATCAAGGGTGGTCGTTTCAATCCTCCTACCGTGTTCATATTCTTCAACGCTGGTGAGCCTTCCGTAGGAAAATCCCAGACCAAACATCAACCGGTCTTTATCGTTGTAATGAACAACCAAGGGGATATCCAGGTAATTCAGTTTCAGTTTGTATTCCCCGCTGATCGAATCATCCCGTTGGGGTCCCTGGCGCGAACCTTTCTGGCTGAAAAGGGTTTCGAGCGATACCTCCCAGTGGTCAGCCAGGGGAATGATGGCCGATGCACCTACATTTGCGCCGAATTTCTTAAAACCATAGATCTCGTCGCCGTCCACCTGCGAAAGGTTGAATCCGGCAATGATGGCTCCTTTAATGACCTGTGCCTTGATTCCCGCAGCGCAGGCAAGCAGGATGACAATCATCCATCCGGTGCCGATCCCTATTTTCAGTTGCCGCGACATACGGGTCAAGGGGTGTTGGTGTTCTTCATCGAAAGCTGGATCCTTTTACGGTCGATATCCACCTCAAGAATCCTCACCTTCACTTTCTGATTGAGTTTGACCACCTGGTTCGGGTCGTTGATGAATTTATCGGCCATCTGACTGATGTGTACCAGCCCGTCCTGATGTACACCAATGTCAATAAAGGCGCCAAATGCGGTGATATTGGTCACGATCCCGGGGAGTATCGTACCAGGCTGGAGATCGTTGATGGAATGCACGGATTTATCGAATTCAAAGAATTCAAATTTTTTCCTGGGATCGCGGCCGGGTTTGGCCAGTTCCTGCAGAATATCCTGTAGTGTCGGGAGGCCAGCTGTTTCAGAGATGAAATCCTCAATCCTGATCTGATTTCTCAGCGTTTCGTTTTTCATGATTTCTTCTACACCTGCTCCCACACTTTTCCCCATCGCTTCAACGATGTGATAACTTTCCGGGTGCACTGCTGAGCGGTCGAGTGGATTCACTGCCTGATGGATCCTGAGAAATCCGGCGGCCTGCTCAAAGGCTTTCGCCCCGAAACGGGGGATCTTTTTCAGTTCTTCCCGTGAGCTGAACGGACCCTTTTCCTTTCTGAAATCAACGATTTTCTGAGCAAGTGAAGGTCCGACACCCGATACATAGGTCAGCAACTCCTTGCTGGCTGTATTCACTTCCACACCCACTGCGTTAACACAGCTCACCACAACATCTGCCAGGCTTTCTTTCAATTCATTCTGATCAACGTCGTGCTGGTACTGCCCCACCCCGATAGATTTTGGCTCGATCTTGACCAGTTCGGCGAGGGGATCCATCAGCCGTCGGCCAATCGATACGGCTCCTCTCACAGTTACATCGTAATCGGGAAACTCTTCCCTGGCCACAGGCGAGGCGGAATAGACCGATGCCCCGCTTTCATTGACCATCACCGCCATGATCTCCTTATCGAAAGGTATTCTCCGGATGAAATACTCCGTTTCCCTGCCGGCAGTACCGTTACCAATGGCAATCGCTTCAATCTTATAGGCATCCACCAGGTTGAGGATCTTCGGTATCGACTGTCTAACCTCATTATGGGGCGGATTTGGATAAATGGTTTCATTGTGCAGCAGGTTTCCTTGCTTGTCGAGGCAAACGATTTTACATCCGGTTCTGAAACCCGGATCAAGGGCCATCACGGTCTTCTGTCCCAGAGGCGGGGCCATCAGTAACTGGCTGAGATTTTCGGCAAAAACCCGGATTGCCTCTTTATCAGCCTTTTGTTTCACCCACTGCCGCATTTCAGTTTCCATTGAAGGCTGCAGAAGCCGTTTGTAAGAATCCTGCAATGCCAGGCGAACCTGTTCTGCCGACAATGAACTGTTCTTGATGAAAATCCTTTCCAGCAACTGCAGGGCAAGGTGTTCTTCCGGTGCAATGGTCACCTTCAGGAATCCTTCATTCTCTCCCCTGAACATGGCCAGCACACGGTGCGAAGGTGCTTTTGCCATCAGCTCGCCATACGTGAAATAATCCCTGTATTTAATCCCCTCTTCTTCCTTTTCCTTTAGGATCTTTGAATGAAGCAGGGCCTTCTTTAAAAACAAAAAGCGCATTTCCTGCCTGCCATGCTTGTTTTCGTTGATCCACTCAGCAATGATATCCCTGGCACCTGAAAGTGCTTCATCTGCCGAAGCAACACCAAGCTCAGGATTGACAAATTTCAGAGCTGCCTCAGAAGGATCGATGAATTGCTGGGAATAAATGATTTCCGCCAGCGGTTCCAGTCCTTTGGCCTTTGCAACGGAGGCCCTGGTCTTCTTTTTGGGTTTATAGGGAAGGTAGATATCTTCCAGCTCGGAGAGCGTGGCAGCTTCCTGAATTTGTTTCTCCAGCTCAGGGGTCAGCTTTCCCTGTTCCTGGATGGAGGAAAGGATCGTTTCGCGACGTTTGTCGAGTTCGGTAAGTTGTTTCAGACGGTCGCGGATCCTGATCAGCATGACCTCATCGAGGCTGCCTGTCATCTCTTTTCGGTACCGTGCTATGAAAGGGATCGTTGCGCCTTCGTTGAGCAGCTTCAGTGTATTTTCCACCTGATGGGCCGAAAGGCTCAGTTCCCTGGCGATGATAGGAGTGTAGGGGTGGGAAGGGGCAGACATTTTTTATCGAAGGAGCGTTACATGCTTCTTTTGAGTCTCGGATTTATATTCACCTATCCCAACCGGCACCCTGTAGCTGATCATATAAATATACACTCCGGTAGGTGAGGGATTGTTGTTGGAATTACCATTCCATCCGGTCATGTAATCGTTGGTTTCAAAGATGAGCTGTCCCCAGCGGTTATAGATCGCCATGGAAAAATCCTTTACCCCTTCGGTCAATATCAAAGGTTTGAAAAAATCGTTTACGCCATCTCCGTTTGGGGTGAAGGCATTCGGGATTATGATCTTCGAATCGTAAATCCATACCCTGTCAACATTATAACAACAATTCGAATCGATGACCATTACCTGGTAAAGCCCTGTGTCATAAGCAATATACGTAGGACCACCGGGTTGATCGTTCCAGTAATAAAAATCAAAGCCTTCACCCGCATTCAGCTCAAAAGGTGCACCGGGATATTTGTAGATCGTATCCTCCCCGCTCCCGACATCAATGACCGGGAGAGGGTAAATAACCACAGGTTCGGAATTTGTAAAAGGCTTATTGTTCAAATATTCAGTCACTGCGACCTGGAAGGTCCCGGGGGAAGGAAAGATGTTGAAAGGATTCTCAGCGATGGTGTCCATCACATCATCGCCATCAAAGTCCCATTCCCACCTGTCCGTATTGGCATCGTTCGATATGGTGAACGTGGTCGAATCACCAAAGCAGTGATTCAGATAGGTAAAATGCGGGATGTCCACAAAGCTCTGGTTCACGTTGACCAGTCCCCTGTAAGAAGCTGCACCGCTACCCTGTAAGGTAATTCCTTCCGCAACAAAGTTACAATCAGTCCCTGGTCTGTTCGGATTCTCAATGACACTCAGGGATTTGTAACGTGTTGACCCATCCCTGCTGATGGCGCTGATATAAATTTTCCCGTCGGGCGCGAGCTGCATTCCGGCGTAAACACTGTCAATGGAAGATGTGATGATCTCTTTCTGCTGGAGAGGATTTGCAGGCAATATTGCAAGATCGTACTGATAGATATACGATCTGAGGTGTCCTTCCTGGGGCACGTAGGTCGATACGTACAATTTGGATCCATCGGGCGAGAACTCCAGGCAAAATGCATCATCGACCTTATCAGATGTGAACCGGAAATCCTCCCCCACCCTGCCAGTTTGGTTATCGAAATCGAACAGTTCGACCACATCCTTTCCAAAAATGGCCACTGCCAGTTTTGAACCATCCGGTGCGGCCTTCATATAACCAACTGAATTCTGATCTCCGGGAATGCCATCGTGAGCAAGTCCCTCTTTGGATGTAACGGGATTTTCTGTCACTCCTTCCTCTGTGATCAGGTAGGAATAAAAAACATCCGATTCTCCCCCGCTGACATCATAGCCGTGTGCAATCGCCCAGTAATCCATACCGTTGCCATGACGAACCCCTGTCAGCTTTTCGGCAGCTTTTGGTTTCAGTTGAATGTTCGGAAATTGAGCATGACCGGTTTGGATGTTGATAATGGAATAGCGCAATCCGTCTGAAGCCCAGGGCTGTGGAAATGGATCCAGGACGTCAACCGTAAAAAGATAACAATAAGGATTGGTGGGATCCGGATTGGGGATGAAGAGGGATGACTGGCTGCAATCGTTGCTCCCGGAAAGTTTGGAAACATAACTGTAGGTTAGTTCCTGGAAATTTGAATTCCAGACCCTCTCACCATCGGAGAATAACAAAAGGTCTCCGCTCTCATCACACAGGACCGATACGGCTGTTTTCGTAAAACCATCGGATAACAGGGTGTTATTGCCTAACGGAACAGGAGTCGTATTGAATTCAATACCTGCATTCAGATAAAAATACCAGGTATTGGCCTGCCTGGGAGGGATGTAATCACAATCATCCTGGGCGCTGACCGTCAGCGAAAAAAACAACAAAATGGCAAATGCGGTAATTCTCATTCCGATCATAAATCTTTACCTGCAATGAAAACTCAAATCACGAGAATATATTACAGGAGAACCAGTAAAACATTGCTGCGGAAAATATAAACGCGAAATTAATGAAAAATTTTATCTTAGTAAGGAAACATAACCCCGTTTTGTTATGTTTTGCCCGAGAGATTTTTCCTCGACAGAGATAACCCAGAGGTAAGTTCCTGTTTCACAAAGGATTCCCTGATAGGTGCCATCCCAGGGTTGGGAGGGATCGGTAGTCTCATAGATTTTTGCTCCCCAGCGGTTGAAGATCTGCATATTGAACCGCGTTATTTCTTCCAGGGATCCGGCCAGGCCAAAGTGATCATTGGATCCGTCACCATTAGGAGTAAAGGCGTTTGGTATCGGTATAAGTCCTGCCGGCATTTTGATCCGGATGGAATCCTGGGCCTCACAGTTTTTCAGTCCCACACGCACTTCATATAAACCCGCAGAATTCACCGAAAGGGTCTGTCCAATGTCTCCCGTACTCCACAGGTACTCATCAAATCCTTCACCGGCATCCAGTGTAATGGTTTCACCGGGAGAAAGGTATTGATCAACGCCCAGGTCAATGATGGGATTCGGCCTGATTTCAACTTCCAGTGCAAGTGGGTTGGAAAAGCACCCGGTGAGGATATCCTCTCCGATGACGATATAATTCATTGTCTGGCCAGGGCTTGCCCACCAAGTGGAGTCGTCTATCCAGCTCATGTCCTGGTAGGGTTGCCAGTGGTAAAGGTCTCCTCCCGATAATTCGATCAGAACCGAATCGCCCTGGCAAACGCTATGGGATTCCGAAAGCAGTTCAAGTTTGGGTAGGGCATGGATGGTCGTGGTGAAAGGCAGAGACTCGGCTGTGCATTGCGTGTCGTCGATGGTTTCAGTGACAGTCATCAACGCGGTTCCGGCCTGCTTCCAACTGACCTTTATCTCATTTGTAGTGAAGTCCGATAGAACATCTCCCGGAAATGGCGGGATCGTTTCCCAAAAATAAGAATGGCCGGAATGGCTCTGAGTCAGATGGATGGATGTATCTTTTTCACAGATCGCCTCGGGTCCCATGATGACAGGTGTGGGTGCCGGATGAATGATGATGTCTTTCGTAACGGTTTTGACGCAGCCATAATCAGATGTCTGGGTCAAAACAAGAAGCTCCTGGCCTGAAGAATGCCAGTCAATTTTGATCTGATGTTGTGTCGAATCAGCGTCAACAAAGGTTCCGTAGTTTCGAACCATATCCCATTGATAGGAATGGCCAGCCACAAAATCAGCAGAATAAATCACTCCGCTGGCATACTGGCATACCGGATTCCCTCCCTGATCCATAATGACCGGACCGGGATTGGGATGTATTGTAACAACGATTGAATCGGAAGCCTTGCATTTATACAGATCATTCGTCGTTTCAATCACGATGATGGTATCCAGTCCGTACCCTTCACCAAAATCAACGGTCAGCTCATTATTGCTGGATGACAGTTCTCCGGGTACGTCACCGGTCAGGTCCCAGGAAAACAGGTTGCCTGTAGGCGGAGTTGAAAATACAATCCCCTGCGAAAGTTCACAGAAATCCTGCAGGCCTGAAAGCTCAGGTTGAACGGTAACAACAGTGACCGTAATGCTGTCAGTGTAGGTTGAACTATTGTCGTCAGTGACCGTCACTAGAAAAGTAGTAGTTTCTATGGGATTAACGGTTTGCAAAGGTTCGTTATCGGGATTCCATCCGGTTAACTGAGGTTTTGCTTCCCAGCTGCACTGATAGGGTGGATAACCGCCATAGATCTTGGCAGTCAACAGCACCTCATCACCTTTGCAAACGGTCAGGGGATCTGCGCTGACTGTCATAAACAACGGACTGTTCATCACCTCAACGATCACGTTATCCTTCAAAGATATGCACCCGTTGGCGTCAATCACCCAGAAGAGATATTCTGACGTATTTACCGGGGACACCTGTGGATTTTGTTCTTCTGATGACCACGAACCATCTGCTGATTCCCAGAAGTATTGAAAAAGTGGGGTTCCGACGGTCACGGTTCCATTTAAGGTCACCGTTTCTCCACTCGTAATGGTCTTATCTTCTCCTGCGTCTACCTCAGGTATCTGATTGACCTTGATCTCAACCGTGTCTGAGTAAGGAACGGTTCCATTGACAAGGATCTGGGCAATGTATTGAGTAGTTTCAGTCGGAGTGGTAAAAAGTGTATTCCCCGTTGAAAGGTAGTGATCCAGGTCAACCGTATTTTCGTACCATTTTACCGGGCCGATCTCCCCGATGATTTCAGGTTCGAAATCAATGGAAACAACTGCATAGGCATTGGCAGGATTTCCGGTCCGGAAAAATTGCCAGGCCTCATTTTCCGTGGTCCAGGAAGTTCCATTTCGGTCAGGTACGGTTGGATAAAAACATCGAACGCCCTGTTCATCATTCACGCCAATGGTGGCAATGTTATTAAGATAAGAACCTGACGAGGGTTTCTTCGTGATATGAACCTCGATCGTATTTGAGGTTTCAAATAATTTCAGCTGGAATGTCCCTCGTTCATTGGAACTTTCATTTCCTGCCAGCTTGACATTGAAGAAATTGACGACCAGCCTTCGCATGGGTGCATAACCCAAAACCGCCCACCCCACATACGATCCGTCATCCACATAGGGATACCAGTCCTGCCACGGGAACAGGATTGCATTTTTGGGTGCCGTTTCACTGGGTAGTTTCGTAGCGTGCCAGTCGTCAAATGTCCCGGCCAGCGTCGTATTGAAGCTTATCCAGCCATTGGGTGCGATCACGAACTTCTTATAGACCGTCTCGTAAAATTTGAAATCAAATCCAATATCAAATACATCGTCTAAAACAGTGTCATTATGAATGAAGTAAACGGGATTATATTCCTCAACAGGCAGTTCAATGACCGAATTCATTTCCGCCTGCTCTCCGAGGCATATCTCCGGAGTATTTGTCCATGCATCGATCTGGGCATGAAGAACGGTATTGCTCAGAAAGAAAAAAGTAAAAAACAATCCTATTTTCAGATGTAAATGACGAAACATCAAGCGGATTTTAGCAGAATGCCACAAAGATAACGATGTCTTGCACTAAATGCAACAACATCTTTTGTCAATGAATGAACAGCTCACTGTTCACAAAAGAGGGGATCGGAAATGCCGTAATTACCTCTGTATGACCAGTTTCCTGGTCACAACGGCATTTGCCTGATGCAGCCTGAACAGATAGATTCCCGCCTGCAGATCGCGCAGATCCAACACCCGCTTGTTCAATCCCTGTGTCAGGTTCCACTCCAGGCTTTGAATGCTTTGTCCAACAAGATCCATTACAGAAACGCTGAGCAAAGCAGGTGAAGCTGATGAAATCGTTAACGTAAACAGGCCACTGCCCGGGTTGGGTGCGATCTCAACGGACGCTGCATTCAATGACGGGTCTTCAAGACCGGTGGCTATCACCGTGAATGACCTAGCCTGCCCCCAGCCACTGCTGTCGTACTCGTGAAGGGCACATACCCGCCAGTAATACGTGGTGGCACTGTCCAGCGCCGGTCCGGGCAATGAATAGGTCACTTTGCTGGTTGTTACTGCCGCGACACTTTTGTGGATAGGATCGCTACTGAAATCAGGAGAATCATCAATTTCGAGGCAATACGAAGTGATACCCGTAATGGATTCCCAGGTAAACGTCGGGAAAACGCTCAGTCCGCCCTGTCCGTCTTCCGGCTGAAGCAGGTTGACGTGATCAATGGTGGTGAACTGAAAAGGATCCGTCCATTCAGTGCTGTCGAGCTCGTGATAGGCCAGGACCCGCCAGTGATACACTTGGCCAAAATGCAATTTTTCAGCATTCGCCCTGTCATTGATGGTTTCATAGGTCTTGGCCGTGGCGAAATTAGGATCAAGATCGATCTGAAAAAGATAGGCATTCACACCGCTGATTTTGTCCCAGATGAGCTCCTGATCCGGATTCTGATCAACCGCGTTGTCCTTTGGACGTTTCAGCTCAAATGTCTCCAGGGTGGTGAATTTCCAGGTCTGTGACCATTCACTGGTATCCTTGGAATGGATGGCTCTGACCCTCCAGAAATAATCGACATTAAAATACAGGTCTTCCATCTGGTATTTATTGATTCCATCAACAAATGGAAGAAGGAAGCGGTGATAGTTTGGACTGTCGAATGTATTTACCTGATCGAGTTCGACATCGAAGTGGGTGATTCCGGTAATCTCACTGTTTTTATCCCATTCCAGGAATATGTTTGGAATGATGTCGGTGCCGTTCTTTTTGGGCTTCGACAGTTCGACCACATCGGCTGTTTTAAAGGAGCGTGCCGGCGACCAGTTGGAAGAACCGCTCTGATCAGCTGCTCTTACTCTCCAGAAGTATTGGGTATCAAATAAAAGTTCACTGGTGTTTATGCTGCTCATGGTGGTGGTAAGCAGAATCGGATCTGTAAAGTCTGAACTTATGCTGACCTGAACATCATAATGAAGGTCAATCCCTCCTGCAACCGGTTCCCAGTCAAGCAGCACATTCGGCGGCTGATAATCAGCACCGTCCTTGGGAGCAACCTGTGCAGGTGTGTAGACTGTGATGTCAGCTAACAGGGTCAGAGAAGCAAAAAGACAGATTAAAAATATAGCGCTCTTTTTCATATCGTTCATTTTTATATTTATCAAAAACATAAGAATTACCTCATGATGATGACCTTGGATGTTTTCACCTGGCCCTCTGATTTAAGGATGAGGATATAGGTTCCTGGTTGAAGGCTGTTGACGGAAGCAGGGAGTAAATGGGTACCCGCTGACACCTGTTTCGATGGTTGGACAGTCATTACTTTATGACCATTCAGATCATAGATCTCCAGGGTGACAGCAGCCGGTTTTATGAGAACATAGGATATCCTGATTTCATTGCTTGCCGGGTTTGGATAGACCGTAAGCGATCCGGAAATGACAGGTTCAGCATCGTCAAACTCGTCGATGCCCACAAAATCGACCGATTGAAATAATCCCCGACCGTGAGTGGCTGCGTAAATGACTCCAAAGTTGGCGATGGGGTATTGACCTATACATTGCTGTCTGAGCATAAAAACAGGCACGTTCCCCATTCCTTCGTTTTCATTGCTCCATTGTGTATTTGCATTGGCGTTATCGGTTGACCAGATACCAAATTCAGTTCCCAGAATGATCCGCTCAGAGCTGTTCAGTTCGATCAAGGAGGCATAAACGGGCATTCTGGGCAGATTACCCTGTATGGACGCAAATGATGGAAGAGAGTCCAGGGCATTGGTCGTGCGGAACACATAATCTGTATTGCCATAATTACCGAGCGTGATAACCACATGTTCGGCATTATTTGGATCAACTGCGACGGAGGTGACCGACCGGTTTGTGAAACTGGCAACGACTGTGGTGGAAACGATACAGGAACTGCTTGATATGTCAGCTGTTTGCGTATTGTAGGCCAGGGCCAGGTTGGCAATCCTGTATACTTTTCCTCCATCGGTCCCCACGTACACATAATTGGCATCGGTTGAGTAGGCCATGCAAAGTGGAATGCCCTCGATCGTTGCTATCTTGAAATAGGCAGGTTCTTTGGTGAAATCGAGCACATCCGTTGACATGTGAACCGCACCCTGGACCGGAAGGAAGAAACGTGCCGATACGATATCCTTCACCATAAGTTCCTGTCCTGTTGATAGCGGGTCCGGGGTGACATAGGAGAAGGGAACATCGTTGTTTGCGCTGGTTACAATCAGTGTGTCACCCGCGTTGTAATTTTTATCCGCAATGAACGATACCGAATCCCTGCTGTTTTGATTGTTGAAGCTCTCCCACAGGGCAAAGGGCGTCAGGTATGCGTTTGGATTGGTGATGCCGGCAGGTATGAATACAGGGGAAAAGTTCCTTCCATAATCGTCGGAACGGTAAAGGTTAAGCGCTTCTCCTGAAAGGATGAAACAGTTGGGCATGATCATCGAGATCTCCTGGTGGCCACCGTTCATGGCAAGACCGGACCAACCCATCTGTGCACCGGTTTCAGGAGTGTTTCCTTCCTGGTTCAGGTAAACGATCCCGTTTCCCTGTGTGCCCCCGATGGGATAACCTTTACGATCGAATGCAACCGAGTAAAACTCGCAGGTATTGTATTGGCGGTTGACGTTACGGAACGATGAAAAACCATCATCGGTAAGGAATATTCCGCCATCGGAACCAATGTAACATATATTGGGATTGGTAGCATTGTAAACATAAATATGATGGCTGGAATGGATGTACGTAAAGGCTCCCTGAGCGCTCGAAGAAAGCTTAATCCAGTTATAATATCCTGCTTCATTCACTTTTTCACCTCTCCACATATCAATGCCACCAGCCAGGACAACAAAGGGATCGGTGGGATGAACCGCCAGGGTGTTATTATAGAATCCGTAGTAATCCGAACCGTCTCCAAACACATTGAATGAATTACTTCCACCGGGGCCGATGGTCATCCAGCTTTCACCCTTGTCTTCTGAAAGGTAGATCCCCTCAAGTTCTCCAAATTCCAGCTGGTTGACGGCATCTGTTGATGAAGCTGTCATTGCATAGATGACATCGCTGTTGGAAGGTGCAATGGTCAGTTCAAGGCGTGCAATCTTATCCCTGGGCAGTTTGTTTTCGTTGACGATCGTATCAGGTGTCTTATAGTACCGTGTTGACTGGTCAACGAAACCGGAAGGGCTCCCGGACGCTGAAACGTAGCAATGAGAGGCCACAGAGGCAACGATCAGTCCATTGGCGGCAACATCCACATCCGTGGCAATGGTGTCGATGACGTCTCCCCCGCTGGTTTGAGCGAAGGTAAAGGTCGAAAATCCATTATCCGTATACACCAGTCCACCGTTCGTCGCAGCATAGATCCTTCCTGAGCCGGGATCAATGGCCAGCCGGTTGACATAGGCCCACAGGGAGGATGTTCCTTCAGAAAGAACGGGAACGGTTGAGGGGATAACGGTAAAGTTGTCTCCATCCGTGCAATGAAAAATTCCACGGCCTATGAATCCACTGTATCTGGCAATTTTGTCGTCAGGAGCAATGAAAAATTCACCGGTTCCGGCATAGACATCGCCGTTGGAGGCCTGCACCATACAAACCACATTTGGATTTTCCTCAAAACCATTTACCCTGGCCCAGGTTTGCCCGCCGTTGACTGTTTTCCAGATACCGCCGCTGACACTGGCCGCGTAAACCGTTTTACCCGTGGCATCCCGGTTATCGATCAGCAAAGCACGGGTCCTGCCACCATAGTTGTCCGGTCCCAGCTCGGACCATTGCATGTTCAACCCCCGCGCTGGATTTCCTGTCCGTTCTGCCACCTGCTCCCGGGCCTGTAAAACATCTTTCATTTCAACGGTCCCGGTCACCTGATTACCTCTGAGCGATAAAAGATAAGCCGATGCAGAATGAACACTCCCTCCATCCTTTTCATCACCTTCTCCCCAGTCATGTAAACCTGCAATCCACGAAGTTGTCCCCAAAATGAGTCCAACACCGCCAGCGATGGCAACCAGATGAAAAAGTAAATTTCTAATTTTCATACGTTTGAATTATAATGAATAATTGATTGCTTTGTGTTTTAAAAGGGCTCAAGTTACACTTTTTTTTAAAACCAGCAATACGCAAAAGTTCAAAAATGTTAACAAAGATATGTTTAATTCTGACTGCTCTGCCGACACCAAAGATAAATGCTATCGCATCCGGGAAAAAAACGGGCCAGTTTGCGGCGGTTTCTGAAAAGAAACCGGTCCATCACCTATCTATTGGGTTGAATCAAGCGCATATTTAAGATAGTCAAGCATCAGAGGCAGGTCACCGGGATTGATTCCGTTCTTCAAAAGATATGGCTGGTCAGCATTGAATCCGGCAAGAAACTGTTCCAGATTATTGTCTTTCTGGTGGATGCTTTGCTTGTAATAATCGATGGCAGCAAGCTTGTTGCCCTGGCACCACTCCACATGGCCAAGGTTCATGAAGTCATACTTATTGGGCTCTTTGCGGATGATCCGGTGATAGTATTCCGAGGCAGCTTCAAAATCACCTTTTATGAAAAAGATCCACGCGATAGGCCGCAGGGCACTGATGTCATCTGAATTTTGAAACTCAATCCTGTAGAAATAATTCAACGCCTGATCCATTTCATTTTTATCAAGATAGCAATGACCTATGGATGCAAGAATGCCTGCATTGTCGGGCGTCATCTTCAGTAATTCCTGATAATAGCGCAATGCCTCGTCGTAGTTCTTCAAATTACGGTAACAGAGTGCGATCTTTTTGTTCAGCCAGATCTTGTTGGTGTCGAAAAGTTCGGCTTTCAGGTAGAATTCCAGGGCCTCCTCATACCGGTTTGTACGCTGGAAGCAGTATCCTGTCTTTTCAAAAATTTCATAACTGTTGTCTCCTTTGCTGTTGAGCTCCTGGTAAATTTCACGGGCCTGGTCAAACTGATCCCGCTCAAAGTAAAACTCTGCAATGTTCCTGAGGGTGGAACTGCTTTCGTCCATTATGGACAGAAACCACGCCCTGTGCAAATCAAATGGAATGGTGAAAATGTCAGTCAATTCGTTTTTAAGGGAATGTAATTTATGAAATCTGTAAAGGTCCTGGATGTATTGTGTAAAGATGAATTTATCCTTTGTCGATTTGTTCAGCAACGCATCCTCATCTGTTATCTCGTTCAGATTATTGAGTTCCTCCATGAAATAATTCAAAAGCAGAGTCTTCTGGGTTTCCGGAAGAAAACGGATGTTCAAACAAAATGAATACTTATCTGAGTTGCACAGATAAGCGGTCCGGGCAATGCCATCGAAAAACCGATCAGGATCCTTGCCTCCGATGCCTTCATCCAAAAGAGTCCGGATGGCTGGATCGCCGGTATGGAAGGGGAGAAACCAATTATGCACCTGCCGGAAAAAATCAAAATGCTTCAACATGGCAAAGGCGCTCCAGAACACATCGGAGCCTTCCATCTGAAGATGGGTGAATTCCTCCATCTTATGATACAGGTCAGGTGTATCTTTAAAAAAGTCTTCCCAGTCCGGATTTTTCTCATCCGTCGGATCCCTGTTGATCAGATTATCAAGATCCAGTTTGTCTTCCAGTTTGGGTGCCAGCCTGGCTACGTCAGGCAAGATCTCTTCCTGCAACTTTCGGGTGATGCGTTCCGTTTCCCTGGAGCGCAGGATCTGGATGATCACCATCTGCATATCAGCTGAGAATCCTTCCCTGTCCTTTAGAAAGGAAATGCGGTTACGCAATGACGGATAAAATCTCAGCCTGTTATCGTACGCCACAAGTCCGAACAACAATCCCACCAGTGCCCTTTGTGCAATCTGATCGGCACCGTCCTCATAGAATGCAATCAGCGACTCCAGTTTGTTCTGGTCGAAACACCGGATCAGGCTTAAGGTCAGTGCACTGACAACCAGGCATTTTTCGTACCACGCAACCTGGCTTGAATTCCGGACCGCCAGGATAAGATTGATCTCGTTTTCGTCAAAACGATCGGTAAGCCAGACCAGTTCAAAGATCCTGGCCAGGATCCTGCTTCTTTCTTCCTGTCGTTGAGCAGGATCAGCCTGCGTCAGGTTGATGTCCCTTAAAAGCTCGTCCAGATCCGTTTCAAAATTGAGGTTCGTCAGAGAAGCTGTTGCCTGATCGATCATCCAGTCCATTTTATTCTCCAGTCCCTTTTTGATCTGATAAATCTGCATCCCTGACCTGTGGGTAAGCAAATGCTGGTAAACCAGATCCGTAAGCTCAAAGACCGAAGAAAGCATTTTGTCGAAAATCCTGGACCGGTCCGGATCGTCGATGCCCTCTGCCGTGTATTTAAGAATGTTCTTGTAGATGTCCAGATTTTTTTCATATTGGATCCGGAACTCTGACTGCTGAGTCAAAACAATCATTCGCAGCAAATCATCCAGGGCATCTTTTACAGAGCCTTGCGACAGGCCCCGGATGATTTCCTTATAAAGATTTTCCACTTCCCGGAGTGTCATAATGAACAGATTTTAATGAAGGCAGGATCAATGAGTGTTGCCGGTGACCTGCTGGCGTTTTCCTCTCAATTCCTGTACCAGTAACCTGAAATCGTCCTTTTGGATGATAAAATCCCTGATCGAAGGCCTTGTCCTGACAATAAAGACGGCCATCAAGTAGGCCAGATTAGCCAGGTAAGATACGGATGCTGTAATACCTGCCGCAATGATTCCGTGTTTTGGGATGAATAACAAACCCAGTACCAAAGTCAGGATCAGACCGATGGCTGATCCGATCATGTTGTGGACAGGAAGGCCGATTCCCGAAAAGTAATGGCTGAACATCAATGCCACAGCCGTGGCAAGAATTCCTGCCGCGAGTGACAAAATGACCACTCTTACCTCGGTGAAATCGTCGCCGAAGAACCAACCGTAAACGGATTCAGGAAGGATGGCAAGGACTGCCGTGATCAGCAGGGAAACAACAAAGGTAAGCTTGAACAACAGCAGCGTGATGCGTTTTGAATACTCCTGGTCCGATGTGTTGGAAATTCGTGCATACTGAACCGTTGCCACGCTTTTGCCCACCAGCCAAACCCCTTCCGAAAGCTGCACACCGACGTTGAATATTCCAAGTGCTGCCCTGCCCGTAAAAAACTCGATCAGATAGAAGCTCAACCGGTAGTTCAGCAACTGGAGCACATTGGCGGTCTGAATGAATTTTCCGTAACGTATGATTTGAGGGATCACCGGCTGACGATCCTGCTGACATGTAGTGCGGATCATCGGCATCACGGCGATCAGACTGAGGAGCCATCCTGTCAGGTAGCCGGCATACAGGGCATACACAAAGGCCCTTACATCATACAGCTTCACCGAATAGATCATGATCACCAGGACAATGGTGGTGGCCAGCATCTGCAGGACGGAAATTCCGTTGAAAAAACTGATTTTTTCTTTTCCAACCAGCAGGTTGAGGTTGATGGTCATGAACGACTGCACTAACGAAAGCAGGAGTATGTCGCGGGTGAACTCAACGGGGATCAGGTGGAAGGTTTTCAGCAAGAATGCACCTGCCACCGCAACGATGCAGGCCCAGAGATAAGAGGGTATCATCAGCCGGCGCCAATCGTGACGCGATGACAGGAAAACCAGGGCACCACCTCCAATGTAATTACTGATCAACAAAATCAGGGTGATCCCCAGGACGATCAGCCCGATCGTTCCGAGTCCCTCTTTGCCCAGGTTCTGTGTGTTGATCCACAACATCGCCAGAGCCATCAATGCGTTGAAGAGCCTGGTGAACGTTGTGCCTATGATGTGCCGGAGCATACTGGTCAGTGATTATTAGGTTTCGGCGGGATCCTGCCTTGTACGCTCCTGTTGAGTTCATGGACAAAATTCCATCCATCGAAAACATATCTCTTTGCATCAATCACGGTATGATCACCAGCATCTATCAGCGTATGCGCACCCATCGGGAATGAAGTACCCTTAAACGGCCCGATCCACCCTGCGGACGTTTCCACGAATTCATCAGGTGTCAACCGGATGATCTTCTGCATCGTGATCCTGTAACCATACCTCACTGAGCAATCCTGGGCAGGCCGCAGCAGCAAACCGTCAAGGATGAGCAGTGGCCCGGCAGGCCTTGCTGACCGGACATCTGTCTTGATGGGATTGTTGTGATGCGGTTGATAGGGTCCTGTAAATTCCCTGGAATAATATGCATATAAGTGCGTGTCCGACAGCGACTTCCTTGTACAGAACAACCACCAGTACTGATCATGTTGAAAGACCGTTGAATCCACGGCGTCAACATCGTACAGGAGTGTCCTGTCGAAAACCAGCCTGCCTGCATCTTCATCCCAGCAGTACAGGTCAACGGTCCGGTTAAGTGCGGTTTCAGGAATGCAGTGCCATTTGCCGTCAACAGCGAAAATATAGGGATAGGCCAGATGATAGTCTTTCTCCAAAACCGTGGAGGGCGGGCTCACCCTCCCTGAATTCAGATCGACCTGAATGGACGCAATCGTTCCCCTGGCTGCGTGATAGTCATAGGACTCATAGAAAATTCTCAAACGGTCAGGAGCAGTTATCGCAAATGGGTCCGCTGCATAGCGATGAGGTTGGATTGGAAGCAGCCATTCAGGTTGAATACGGGTGTGACCGGTCAAAATGTCCTTCACCGGAGCCCTTATGATTCCGATATTCCACTTCTCGGCCCTGAACAGACGATCAAAGTGAAACCGGACCCTTGAAATCATAAGTGAAAGCACAAACCGCATCATCTGCGCGTTGCCCGGGACTTTGAAAACAGGCGCTTCCGTTCTGACTGGCTGTTGATTCCATGACAAACTGACATCATTCATGATGTCAGTCGCCACCTGTGCCGGCCAGTGAGCTGTTTCCATAAACAGCTGGTCAATGCTTCCCGACCAGCAGTGGTGCACGGTTCTGAAATGACCTTTGCGCAGGACGACACCTGCATCCAGCCTGTCGGTAAGCCTTTGCAGCATCGCCCCCGTTACCGGGTTTCCGTGATAGATCTCCCAGAATCCCGGAGGGCCGCCCCGGTAGTGCTGCTCATCCCCGTGATGGAACGACCAGACCCCGTAACGGGCAGCGGTGAGGATCTCTCCACGGATAATATTAAACCCAAAACGAAGGATAAAGTCAAGTTTTATCTCTTTTATCTGAATGACATCGGTTTCCCGGAAAACTTCTGAATGACCTATTCGGTCAGGCCGGCAGTGAACAGCTTCGGTCGTATTAAAAAAATCTTTTATATTGATCGGTTTTTTGGAGGCAGGATGGTGAGCGAACCGGAGGTATAAACGATAAAAGAGCTTATTGTAAGGGTAATGGATCAGTTTCTTCCATCCTGCAGGAGGCTTATCCTGGTTATCGTTAAAAATGAGCAATTCCGGCCGGCATCCTTTTTCTTCGAGCAGTCGGATTGCTTTTATCTGCCAGGCCTGAAGCACCCATCCATTGCACATAATGCCGAACCGGAGGGGTTCAGCGTGTGTGTGTGTATCGGGTGATGCTGTTTTACCTGATTCAGCCATATAAAACATTTATATAGAGTGACTTCATTGCCTGGGCAACCGCTTCCCCGCTGAAGAGACGCCTGGCCTGATCCCGTATGACCCTGCTATCAAAATCGGGAAAATGGTCAAGCATATACTCAATGCCTTCTGAAAGGCTTTGATCGTCACGTGCCTTGACGAGGTAACCGTTTTCATTCGTAATGATCTCTGAAATTCCACCGACATCGGTCGATAAAACGGGGATGCCGCAGGAAAATGCTTCCCCGATCACGACCGGGAGGTTTTCGTAGTGGCTTGAAATAACCATGAAATCCGCTGTGTTGATCGCCTTTACCAGGCGATCTCCCTCCAGCAAGCCTGTGAAAACAACATGGCTGTTGAGGAATCCGCATTGCTGGGCCTGTTCCCGGAGCATTTCAAAGTCCTCCCCCACTCCAACCAGCCGGCACTGAAAATCGTTTCTTTTTTTTGATAATGAAAATATTACACGCAGCAGACCCAATATGTTTTTTGATCTGTCTTCAAAGCAGGATACGTGCACGAACTGTTTTTTCCGGTCCGTGTTTGTCATTTTATACGGAGCCGGAATAAATCTGTCGGTATCAACAAGGTTCGGCAACACGGAATAATTGGAATTGAACAGACGGAAGCTTTGCATTGCGTTCTGAAGGTTCAGGGTCGGGGTTGTAACAGCGGCCGCTCTTTTGACGACAAAACGGGTCACCCATTGCCGGAGCGTTCCCCTGAAGGTGTTTACGGATGGCAGATAGCGCGACCAGTGCTCGGTGATGACAAACGGGATGTGGTACCTCCAGTGCAATAAGAGAGCGATGACGCCCGCACGGGTGAGCACGTGTGCGTGCAAAAGGGATGGCTTACCCGCAGACTGTAACGCACTACGGATGCCTTGAAGGTTTGCACGCAGATACAACAAGCCTTTCCACAGACTGTCGAGACCGGGTAACTGAACGGCAGATGCAGGATAATAGACGCAGCAGGTGTTGATGCCCTGGTCGTCAAAATGTTCAATGACCGTTTTTTGAAGTTCTCCCGATACCGGTTGCACATAAACGACGCTGACACTGGCGAAAGAGGAAGCTATCCGTGCATGATTGCGGACAAACAAACCCAGCATGGGATCATACCGGTTGGGGTACCATCGGGCCAGAAACAGGATGTGGGGAGGATGTGAATGCAACAATGCTTCCTGAGGATTGGCTGTATTTGTACCCCTTGGTAGATCTTTCACGATAACGGTTTATTTTTGCCCTGATAATACGAACGAACAAAAGTCGGGATTATTGATGCAAAGGTATTCATTGTTATTCGTAGTTATTCGTGGTTATTTGTGGTTATTTGTGGTTATTTGCAGTCATTCGAAGTTATTCATAGTTATTCATAGATATAATGAGGTTTATGATTATTTGCAGATGTTTTGATTGGGCAGTGATTTTACTGGCGTTGGTTCTGTGTTGGGGGCTGACGGGTTATCAGAGCCATACAAAACACACGGCTTCGCAGGAATGCTCTTTCACGGATGAAGCCGGGCGGACACCGTATGATTACGTTGATCCTTTCATCGGAACAGGCGGCGAAGGGCACACTTATCCCGGTGCGACGGTCCCGTTCGGTGCAGTGCAGGTCAGTCCGGATACGGAAATCAAGCATTTCAGGCAGAGTTTCCCATGGTGCGCAGGATACCAGTATGGCGACAGTACGATATTGGGATTCAGTCATACACATTTTTCCGGTACGGGCCATTCCGACCTGGGAGACGTTCTTCTGATGCCCACCGTTGGTGACCTCCATTTGAACGCCGGCTCCTCCTCCGCTCCTGACTCAGGCTACAGGTCGCGGTTTTCGCACGATCAGGAAATGGCCGAGCCTGGTTATTATCGCGTAAAATTGCTGGACGATGATATCCTGGCTGAGCTGACAGCCACCGAACGAGTTGGGTTTCATCAATACACGTTTACAGAAGCTGACACCGCCAGGATCATACTGGATCTTACGCAAAGCATCTATAACTATGACGGCAAGGTCAGGTGGACTTCTATCCGAATTGAAAACGACTCCCTGGTGACGGGTTACCGGCAGACCAGCGGCTGGGCACCCGACCGCTATGTTTTTTTTGCGATCTCTTTTTCAAGGCCGTTTGAAACGTATGGAATCGTCAGGGACGATCAGATGGAGTATTACGGCTTCGGGCCTCGTCAGGCGCATCTCACGAATTACCCTGAACGAGGTGGCCGAAAGATAAAGGCATATTTCAATTTTCCGGATCCCGCCCGTGAACAGATCCGGGTGAAAGTGAGCCTTTCAGCCGTGGATATCCAGGGCGCCCTGAACAATATGGATGCAGAATGCCCGGGGTGGGATTTTGAACGGGTCCGACAGTCGGCCAGGGAAAAATGGGACAAAGAGCTGAACAGGATCATCATTGACGGATCACAGGAGAACAAAACGATCTTTTACACATCGGTCTACCATACCATGCTGGCTCCTGTGCTCTATATGGACGCCGACAGGCGGTACAGAGGGCTGGACCAGCAGGTTCACCATGCGGATGATTTCACGAATTACACGATCTATTCGCTATGGGATACCTACCGGGCCGCTCATCCGTTGTTCACCATCATCCAGCCTGACCGTGTCGCCGACATGATCCGTTCAATGCTGACACATTATGACCAGAGTGTTCACCATCTGCTGCCGGTGTGGTCCTTCCACGGCAATGAAACCTGGTGCATGATCGGTTATCATGCCGTTTCGGTCATTGCTGACGCCTATCAGAAAAACATCCGGGGATTTGATGCGGAACGTGCTTTTGAAGCGATGAAAGCAAGTGCAACCTACGGGCCCTATGACGGACTGGAACATTATATGAACTACGGATTTGTTCCGATTGACAAAGAGAACGAAGGAGCATCCAAAACGCTTGAATATGCTTACGATGACTGGGCCATCGCGCAGATGGCCCAGATGATGGGAAAGGAGAAGGACCATTTACTTTTCATGAACAGGGCAACGGCGTACAGGAATGTCTGGGACAGCAACAGCGGGTTTATGAGAGCAAGACGATCCGACGGCCCCTTCAGGGAACCTTTTGATCCGTACTATGCGCAATACGGGGGTGATTATACGGAAGGAAACGCCTGGCAATACACCTGGTATGTTCCTCACGATCCGGAAGGGCTGATCAGGTTGATGGGTGGAAATGAACTTTTTGTCAGAAAACTGGATTCACTGTTCGTTCTGGAGGTGGGCAGGGAGAAGTACGGGCAGGTTGAAGACATAGCAGGGCTGATCGGGCAGTATGCCCACGGGAACGAACCCAGTCAGCATATTGCCTACCTGTATGTGTATGCCGGAATGCCCTGGAAAACGCAGGAGCGTATCCATCAAGTAATGCAGAATCTGTTTGACGATACCCCCTACGGCGTCTGCGGAAATGAGGATTGCGGGCAAATGTCGGCCTGGTACGTTTTCAGCAGCCTGGGTTTCTATCCGGTCTGTCCGGGAAGCGGTCAGTACGTCATCGGAGCCCCGTCAGTGAACAGGGCTGACATCCATCTGGAAAACGGAAAAATATTCACGGTGAAAGCAATCAACCGAACGGAGAAAAATAGCTATATTCAGTCCATATCGCTGAATGGCAAACCGTATCACCGGTACTACCTGGAGCATTCCACTTTGATGAATGGCGGTGAGCTGGAATTCACGATGGGACCGGAACCCGTCAGGCAAATGATCAGCGCTGAAGAAATTCCTTATTCCATGACTCAGGATTGACTCGCACGGAAAATGGTGAGGAATCCTTGCCGTGGAAGGCAGAGCGGCAGGCTGACAATAAAAATGTCAGGATTTGCTTACCTCGGTGAAGGTTTTTGGGATTGTTCCCGCAAGATCGTCTTTACGACTTCATTGAAATATCCCGGATTTTCCAGCTGGGGAAAATGGCCAACCCGGGGCAACGAGTACATTTTATAGCTTTTCAGCATCTTTTGATTGCCCAGGGCATTTGCCGGAAATTTGCTTGCATTCAGTGCAAAGACCGGAACAGTCAGATTTTTCGTCCATTCCGAAGGTTTAAAGCGCAAATATTCAGTCATCACCGCAATGGCCATATCCGGATCAGCAGAAGCCCAGTCGTTGATCACCCGTTGTACCAGCAGCGTATCGGGATGATCTCCAAACAACAGACTGGCGTGTTTTTTCACCGTCGTTTGAAAATCCGACCGGTAAGGCTTAAACTTATTTTCAATCTCGTTTTCCGGGTAATCCTGGGTGAGGTTTTGAAACGCATCCACCGCCAGGATGCCCAACACCCTGTCGGGTACCTTCAGGGCGACTTTCACAGCAACAGAGGCGCCAAAGGAATGACCGATCAGATAAACTTTTCTGGCTTTGATATCCTTCATCACAGCAATGACATCATCGGCAAACAGGTCCATTGAATAATCGTTCCGGTCGTTCCCGGATCTTCCGTGGCCTGCAAGGTCCAGGGTGACCACACGGTAATTGCCACTGAAGTAAGAGATCTGGTTCTGCCAATAGGTCTGGTTACAAAGCCATTGGTGGATGAAGATCAGGGTCGTATCCTTTTTATCTCCGTTGACGCGATAATCGATTTTTACCTTATCACTTGACAGGGCCTCTCCCATAATGGAATCATTCTCATCCCTCCTGACATCCCCTTGTTCGCAGGAGGATGTCAGAAGGAATAAAAAGATGGAGATCAGAAAAACATAGCTGACCTTACATCCAGGAAATCGGATTTTCATGAAAAGATTTTCAGATCCGTTATTCGATGATCTTTGCCTCGCCGGCGTTTTTCATGACCGACTGGATTCCATTATCACGGCCGCTTTCGGATTTATAATTCTGACTTGTGCCGATGACCTGTCCATTCGGTGCTTTCAGGTTGAAGCGGAATGCTCCGTTGGGGGTGACCGATTTTTCAAAAGCCTTTGTATTCGATGCATTTTTTCTTACGGAGTCGATTCCGTTCATGCATCCTGCTTTCGAGCTGTATCCTTCACTGCTGAGGATATTTTGTCCATTGGAAGCTACCAGCCTGAACCGGTATTCATTCTTAGCGCCGCTTTGATAAATTTCAAATTTTGCCATTTTTACTGTATTTTAAATGAAACATTTTTCCCGCTCTGCAAAGATACATAAAATGTTATATTCATTATTTAGTTATGCATTCGAAGCGCAAAACGATAAATATTTCATACTTTTGCGTTCCAAAAACAAGTGAATAAGATGAAAAGTAATGCATTTCCCGTACGAATTCTAATCGTGGTGTCGCTGATTACCCTTGCACTTTGCTCTGCAGCCATCACGAAAAAGGACAGCCTGTTACTGACCTATAACCTCCGTGCCGGCCAGGAATACAAGTTGGCATATCTCATGAAAAATCTGATCCAGACCGAGACCGTAGGGTATAATATCAGTCTTGACCAAAACATGGACACCTATTATACGACCACGGTGGAAGAGGATTCATTGTCGCGTTACACACTGGCTACCCGGATCGACCGGATAAAAGGCACCCAGAAAATGATGGGTTCGGAATCCACCTTCGACAGCGAGAGCACTGACGAACCCGCGGATCCGATGGGAAAAGAGGTCAAGAAAGCAATGGATGGCCTGATCGGTAAAGTGATACTAATGAGCATTGATAGACGAGGTCAGGTGCTTCAATCCAATTATGTTGAAACGCTCAGCCAGGGTTCTTCAGGGGGAATGTTCATGTTCGATAACAGCCAGACCTGGTATCCGGTGTTCAGCTCAAAGAGCGTTTTGCCGGGAAGTTCCTGGGAAGAGCGGATGACCATCGGAAGTCAGGGATTTACCTTTGATTGCATCACGACCTATACGCTGGAGTCTGTCAATAAAAAAAGAGCTTTTTTGAAAGTTACCTCCATATATGAACCTGTCGAAGGCGCCAAGCTCAGCTCGATGAAAGGGACCGCCGCCGGTACCGTGCAAATTGACCGGAAAACGGGTTACCCCCTGGAATCAGTGACCAAGCAGCACATTGAAATGGTTCTTGAAGAACAGGGAATGCGGGTTTCAATCAAGATTGATTCGGATGTGACCATGAAAACCCTCTACTGATCCGTCGGCATCTGACCTGGTACGGTTGGCAGGAAATTTAAGCGTTACTGGCAACCGGAAGCCCACTGCATCCATTAGGATTTTTCCTGTAAGATTTTTGTCACCCGTTCAGCAGCTTCCTGAAGATGTATGGCTGAATAGACCTTCAAGCCTGACCGGTCGATGATCTCTTTTCCTTCCGTGGCGTTGGTGCCCTGCAGCCTGACGATGATCGGCACCTTGATCTCTCCAATGTTTTTACAAGCATCCACGATACCCTGAGCAACGATATCGCACCTGACAATGCCACCAAAAATATTCACCAGGATTCCCTCGACGTTGGGATCCTGGAGGATAAGCCGGAAGGCCTCCTCCACCCTTCGGGCGCTGGCTGAGCCTCCCACATCCAGAAAGTTAGCCGGTTCACCACCCGAAAGCTTAATGATATCCATGGTGGCCATCGCAAGCCCTGCGCCATTGACCATACATCCGATATTGCCATTGAGCTTGATGTAGTTCAGATCGAATTTGCTGGCCTCCACCTCGGTGGGATCCTCTTCTTCCAGATCCCGCATGGTATGGATGTCTGGGTGGCGGTAAACTGCATTGTCGTCAATGACTACCTTGGCATCGGCGGCGAAGATGCGGTTATCGGATGTCTTGAAAACAGGATTGATCTCGAACAGGGATGCATCTGAATCAAGAAAGGCTTTGTACAATGCTTTTACGAAAGCCGTCATCTCCTTGAACGCTTTCCCGCTGAGCCCGAAGTTGAAAGCGATCTTACGGCATTGGAAATCCGTGATGCCCACCCCGGTCTCAATCTCTTCCCTGAAAATCTGATCAGGTGTTTCCTCAGCCACCTGTTCGATGTTCATTCCACCGCGGGGTGAGTAAACGATCATATACTTTGCCGAATTCCTGTTCAGCAGCATGCTCATGTAAAATTCCTGAACGGGGGATTCGCCTTCATAGTAGATGTTCTGCTCCACCAGCACCTTGCCAACCTTTTTCCCCTCCGGGCCTGTCTGAGGGGTGATCAGCATCATGCCGATCATATTTTTGGCGTGTTCTTTCACTTCATCGAACGATTTGGCAATCCGCACCCCTCCGCCTTTTCCGCGTCCGCCTGCATGGATCTGGGCCTTGACAGCCCATTTGTCCACACCGCTCTTTTCACGGATCAACCACGCCGCGTCCACCGCCTCATCCGGCGAAAATGCCACTGTGCCCTCCGGTACCTGTACACCGTATTTTCTCAGAATTGACTTGCCCTGGTATTCGTGAAGATTCATACAAATGAATGATGTTAAAAAATTAATGGTTAGAAGGTCTCAAAAATACGTATTTGATAATATTTTACCACGATTGCTTGGTAAATTTTTATTTTCAGCTGACCTTTGCCCCTGTTTTTGTTGTCATGATGATCACCGCAAGAGATATTCACAAGTCGTACGGACAGCTAGCTGTGCTGAAAGGCATTCATCTGGACATCCGCAAGGGAGAAATCGTAACGATCGTGGGTGCATCAGGAGCAGGGAAAACGACGCTTCTTCAGATCATCGGCACGCTGGAGCGGGCCGACCGGGGCAGCATACTCATCGATGGAACACCGGTCCATTTGCTGGCCGATAAAAAACTTGCTCAATTCCGCAACCGCCAGATTGGTTTTGTTTTCCAGTTTCATCATTTGCTGCCCGAGTTCACAGCGCTGGAAAACACGTGCATTCCGGCTTACATAAGCGGATCCGGTAAAAAAGAAGCCGAAAGCAAAGCAGCGGAAATACTCGGGTACCTTGGGCTCACCGAACGGTTGCACCACAAACCCGCCGCTCTCTCAGGAGGTGAACTGCAGCGCGTGGCCGTGGCCAGGGCACTGATCAACCACCCCTCCGTCATTCTGGCTGATGAACCTTCCGGGAACCTCGATTCACAAAATGCCAAAGAATTGCATAAACTCTTTTTTGACCTTCGCCACCAGTTCAATCAAACATTCATCATTGTCACCCACAACACGGAACTGGCAGGAATGTCGGACCGTCAGCTTCTGATACGCGATGGGATCATCATTGAAGCCTGACAGGAATTTACACTGCGTCAAACATTTCGTGAAAATTTGCGTTATCCTCACAACGGTATTCGGCTTAGTCGTACTTTTGCGACTTATTTTCATTCATTTTTTTTATCGAACAAGTATTTGATTTATAACTATTTGTAACTCCCATGCATCATCGGATACGAACGCAGTGGTTACTTCATTCCGGAAACAGGCGTGCACTACCCCTGCTCATCATCATCGTTTTACTGACAACAACCCATCCTGTAACATCCTTCGCACAGACAGCAGACCCTGTACAAACCGAACAGGACTACACTGTGGCCATCAAAAAGGCAGACCAGTATTTTGAAGAAGGAAAATATGACCGTGCCCTTTACGAATTTGAAACTGCCCGCAAACTGAAGCCCGGGGAAAAATATCCTCAGGAAAGGATAAAAGGGATCAAGGAAATACTGGATGATCAGAAAACAAAAAATATCCTTTTTGAAGTTGCTGTCACATCGGCTGAGAAATGGTTTAAAGCTGCTGACTACCGCAGGGCAAAGGCTGAGTTCGAGAATGCGCTTCGAATAGATCCCACCGCTCAATACCCCAAAGACCGGCTTGCCCAGATCAACAAAATCTGGTCCGACCCGGAAGTGGATGCGAAATATGCTGCTGCCATACTCCACGCGGATGATTTGTTTGCGCAAAAACGTTACCTGGAGGCAAAAGGTGAATACCTGGTTGCCAGCGACCTGAAACCGTACGAACAATATCCCATTGACCGGATCATAGCGATCAATGAAATTCTTGCCAAGCTGCAGCTGCTGCAGGATCAGTACAACAGCATTATCGCCAAGGCAGATGGCCAGTATGATAACAAGGAATACGCCTCATCACGATCCACCTACCAGGATGCGAGTAACATCAAACCAGAGGAAGCGTATCCCAAAAACCGCATCAAGGAGATTGACGACATCCTGGCAAGACTCAAGGCTGAAAGAGATGCTTATGACCGGATCGTTGCCCTGGCCGATGAGTATTACTTGAACAAGGATTTCGAAAATGCCAGGATCGAGTATGAAAAGGCGCTGGCCATGAAGCCTTCGGAAACCTACGCCCGGAACATGATCGCCCGGATCGATCCGCAGCTCGCCGAGATGCAGCGTGTCCAGTCGGCGTATGACCTCACGGTAACCAACGCAACGACATTGCTGCAGAAAAACGATTATGCAGCAGCAAGGGCTATGTTTGAAAAAGCCAGTGTTTTAAAACCCGCCGAAGCCTTACCAAAGGATAAAATTGCGGAAATTGACCGCATCCTCAACAACATTGCCCTCCAGAGTGAAAAGGAACAGCAGTACGTGGTCTCCATTGCAAGGGCTGACAGTCTTTTTGCCGCCAGCAACCTCCCGTCTGCAAAATCCTACTACGAGAAGGCACTTACGTACAAACCGGAGGAAACGTATCCCCGGCAAAAGATTGAGGAGATCGACCGGCATTTCGCTGATGTGAAAGCCCAGGAGGACACTTATGCCCAGGCCATCGCCGAGGGCGACAGCCAGTTTGCCCTGAAGGTCTATGAAGATGCACGCTCCGCCTACCAGAAAGCATCCGGTATCAAGCCTGCCGAGTCCTATCCGAAGGAAAAGATTGCAGAGATCGACAGGATCCTGTCGGAAATGACACGGATCCAGAAAGAGTATGATCTGGTCATCGCAAGGGCGGATCAGTATTTCACAGACAATGAATACAGCAAGGCGCTGACGGATTATCAGAAAGCCCACGACCTGAAACCCGAAGAAACGTATCCTCAGGAGCAACTATCCAAAATCAACCAGATCCTGGAGGAGATCAGGAACCTGGAGGCATCATATGCATCCCACATTGCTTCCGGCGACGAACTGCTGGCAAAAAAAGATTATCCCGGTGCACTTTCCGAATACCAGCAGGCCCTCACGCTGAAACCTGATGAGATCTATCCCAAAAGCAAAATTTCAGACATTGAAGGCATTCTGGCTAACATCGCCGCCAGTGACAGAGCCTACCAGCAGGCTGTCGGAACAGGCGACAGTTTGCTGTCGGTCCAAAGTTATGCAGAAGCGATGACCGCTTTCCAGAATGCATTGAAGATCAAACCAGAGGAAGATTACCCACAGCAAAAGATCGAAGAGATCGTCAGGATTCAGACGGATATCAAAGCAACGGAAGAAACCTATCAAAAAGCCATTGCCCAGGGGGATAAGCTTTTAGCACAGCAAAGTTACGCTGAGGCCAGGAGTGCTTTTGTGCAGGCCCGGGAGATCAAGCCAGCGGAGAGCTACCCCCGGCAGAAGATCGATGAGATCGACCTGCTGCTTTCCGATCTGAAGGCAAAAGAGGACGCCTATGCCCAGGCCATCGCGGAAGGTGACAGCCAGTTTGCCCTGAAGGTCTATGAAGATGCACGCTCCGCCTACCAGAAAGCATCCGGTATCAAGCCTGCCGAGTCCTATCCGAAGGAAAAGATTGCAGAGATCGACAGGATACTGTCGGAAATGGCACGGATCCAGAAAGAGTATGAGACAGCCCTTGGAGTGGCTGATGAGTATTTCAATTCGAAGGATTATACGAAAGCCCTGACTGACTATCAAAAAGCGCAAAGCCTGAAGCCAGCGGAAACTTATCCTCCGGAACAAATTGCTAAAATCAACCAGATCCTGGAAGAGATCAGGAACCTGGAGGCATCGTATGCATCCCACATTGATTCTGGCGACGAACTCCTGGCAAAAAAGGAGTATCAGGATGCCCTGAATGAATACCGGGCAGCCCTGGCCCTGAAACCTGCCGAAGCCTATCCTGAAGGTAAGGTCAGCGAGATAGAAGAGATCCTGGCTGCCATCAGTGCCCGGCAAAAGGCTTACGACGATGCCATTGCAAAAGCAGATGGACTTTTCAACGGCAAGGAATATGAAAGGGCGAAACAGGCATACCAGGATGCCCTGGTCCACGACCCTGGCCAGTCATACCCTCAGGAACAGATTGAGCGTATTAGTTCCGTATTAAGGGATCTGGAGGTTCAGAAATCGTTTGATGCAGCCATCGCCGAAGCGGATCAGTTTTTCGGTGCAAAAAATTATGACAAGGCGAGGACTGAATACCAGAAGGCAATCAACATCAAGCCGGGTGAGAACTACCCCAAAAGCAAAATCGACGAGATCAATTCGATCTTGGCGGCCAATGAACAGGCACGTCTGGAATCCTACAACAAGGCCATTGAGGCAGGTGATTCCTTTTTTGCACTTCAGGACCATAAAAGCGCAAAGGTGCAGTACCAGAACGCCATCAGCATTGATCCCGGACAACAGTACCCAAAGGATAAGCTGAAACAGGTGGAACAGATCCTGCTCGACAAAGAAATGGAGCTGAAAAAGGCCTACCAGGATGCGGTTGCAAAGGCGGATAACCTCTACACACAAAAGATCCTCGATGAAGCCATTGATGCCTATATGACGGCCCACGAAATCAAGAATGATGAGGTATATCCTCTGAACATGATCAACCAGATCAAGAAATACATAGCAGACCATGCCATTGTGGACATTCTGAACTCCTCGGTGATCATCAGCAACAACACCGAACGGAAATTTGATTTCATCCCGGTGGATATTCGCCAGCGCAAGAATAACTACATCGTGATGAAAGCTCGCGTGCTGAGTGAGACCAAGCCCAAAGTGTACCTCAATTATGGCCGTGAAGCCACGCGCAGCGGCGGGATCGTCCTAAAAAGCATAAAGGATAATGAGCTGAACGACTATATCATCCGTGTCAGCGCACAGGATCCCTGGTACCGGATCGACAACAGCTGGCTGAAGCTATACTCCGAAGGCGGTGACATTGAAGTGACCTATATCCAGATCTCAACGGCTGACTAAGGAAGCTGTTTTTCTCTGTTCATGAAAAGCCGGTCATCGAAACAACAGCTGTTTATTCTCCTGACCCTCATCATTGCGTTTTTTATTGTCAATTTCGGATTCTATTCCTCCAGGAAGGTCTTCATCGATGGTGACGGGAATGGGTATTATGCCTGGTTACCATCAATTTTTATTTACCATACTATTGATTTTGAAGAGTTCATAAAAAGATCATCGGCAGCAGACGAAAGGTATCACCAGCCTCATTATTTCATCAGGGGTGGCGAGGTTCTGATCAACAAGTATACCTGCGGTACTGCCTTGCTTCAGACGCCCCTGTTTCTGGCGGCACTGGGTGCGTCGCACCTGACAGGCCTGGGAGCGGATGGGCACGAAATCCTGTTTCAGTACGGCGTGGCACTGTCAGCTTTGCTCTATCTGTTCCTGGGATTGCTTTTTCTAAAGAGGCTGCTCAGGACGTATCCGCTATCCGATAATGTCTTACTGATGCTGTTAATAGCTGTTGTGTTTGCCACGAATTTGTTCTTCTATGCTTTCATTCAACCATCGTTATCCCACGTATATTCCTTTTTTGCGGTCACGCTGTTTGCTTTCTCAGTCAGGAGATACTTCACAGAAGGGCAATCCAATATGCTGCTGCTTGCGGCCTTTGCGTTGGGTCTGGTGGTGTTGATCCGGCCGGTGAACATCATCGTGCTCCTTGCAGTTCCTTTTCTGGCAGGTAAGGCAAGTACCCTATTGTCCGGCATCAAATCTTTTTTTACCGCAGAGGCGCGCGGAGGAAGTCACGGAGGCGCACAGAGATACCCTGCCCCCACTATCCTGAAAGCAGCAGCTATATTTTTACTAACCGTTTCACCGCAGTTGATCCTGCTTATCCTTCAGACCGGCAGTCCGTTTCACTGGTTGTATCCGGGAGAAGGATTTAACCTGACTCATCCGCATATCATCGATTTTCTGTTCAGTTATAAGAAAGGCTGGTTTGTGTACACCCCTTTCATGTTATTATTGATTCCCGGCTATTTCATTCTCTGGAATAAATCTAGATATGAATTCATTTTTCATCTCTCCTTTCTCCTATCTGCTCTCTACTTTTTTTCCGCCTGGTGGAACTGGTTTTACGGGGATGGTTTCGGCATGAGGCCAATGGTTGATCACTACGGAATATTCCTGATCCCGGTCGGTATTTTTTATGACCGGTTGGCCAGAACAGGAAAAACGATCATCTGCGGACTCATTGTATTAGCAATCGGATTGAACCTTATCCAGAGCTACCAGTACTCCAGGGGCATCATTCACGCGGATTCGATGGACAAGTCTGCTTACTGGTACACCTTTCTAAAAACTTCCACCCGGTTTGAAGACCAGACAGGAACGGATAAGGAAACAATCTACGGCAGGCTGGCAGAGACACCCGTCGTCTCCGTATTTCAAGACTTCGAACGGGAATATCCGGGCTGGATCAAGCTGCAGGAGGCCGATACCGGAAAGGCCTTCTCGGGGAACCATCATCTGAGAATGGACAGCATCCATCCTTACAGTTTTGGCTATCCGTTGGCAACCAGAGAAGACCTTACAGGGAGGGGCGACCTTTATGTCAGTTTCTCCGTGAGGTATTTTGAAGAGGATACAAATGCAGCAAAAGGTGCAGTATTCATAACTGACATACTGGATGACCGATACAGGTCATTGTATTACAGGAATTTTAAGTTAAAAAAGGTTCCTGATGCTCTTACGGGACAATGGCGACTGGCGGAAACAGGATTCAGGTTACCACACCTTTACGATGACGCTGATCAGATACGCTTTTACATCTGGAATAAAGATCAGGGAAGTTTTTATCTGGATGACATGGAAATAAAGATTTTTAGAATAATTCAGGATTAATTATCATTCATTTTCTCCGTATGCTTCTGAGTTATCTCCTTCACCTCTGTAGTAAAAATACCTTTAACCACAGAGGCGCTCAGAGGGTTTCACTGAGGAGCACGGAGGAATAGAATCGAAATAATTCGTTACTTTTACCGGCAGAAATCCCCCCAATGGACAGGCAAAAAGAGCTCGAGGAATATTTCCAGCAATTCAGACAAAACATCATCGGCCAGGACCTGGTGATAACCACTCCATTTGGAAAAAAATTGATCCTCTACGCCGACTGGATTGCAAGCGGAAGGCTTTACAGGCCGATAGAAGAAAGACTGGTGAATGTGATCGGACCTTATGTTGGCAATACCCACACCGAAACCACCGAAACGGGAACGCTGATGACCAAGGCCTATCACCTGGCACAAAAGAAGATCAAGGACCACGTGCACGCCAGCCCGTCGGATGTGGTCATCACTTCAGGATTTGGGATGACGGGTGTTGTCAATAAGTTTCAGCGTATCCTGGGACTGAGGGGTTGTGGGCGACTGGCCAGAAGGGATTGCCTTGAGGAAAAGCTACGTCCTGTGGTGTTCCTCACCCATATGGAACATCATTCCAATCATACTTCCTGGTTTGAGACAGCGACCGACATCGTACAGTTGCAGCCCGACAAAGATTTGCTGGTCGATCCGGACGAGCTGCGTCGCAGCCTTGAAAAGTACAGCGACAGGCCGGTGAAGATCGCATCGGTGACTGCCTGCTCCAACGTCACGGGGATTCAGACACCTTATCACGAGATCGCCAGGATCATGCATGAGAACGGCGGAGTCATATTTGTTGATTTTGCTGCTTCAGCGCCCTATGTCGATATCAACATGCATCCCGAAGATCCAATGAAAAGGCTGGACGCCATTTTCTTTTCTCCCCATAAGTTCCTGGGCGGGCCCGGCAGTTCAGGCGTGCTGGTTTTCTCTTCCTCACTTTACGATAATCCCGTACCCGATCAACCGGGAGGTGGCACAGTGGATTGGACCAACCCGTGGGGAGAATATAAATACATTGATGACATTGAGGCACGCGAAGACGGGGGTACTCCTGGATTTTTACAGGCAATCAAAACTGCGCTCGCCATAGAGTTAAAAAACCAGATGGGAACACAAATGATACAGGAGCGGGAAGCCTTTCTGGTCAGAAAGGCATTCGAAGGACTGGATCAGATCCCGGGGATCCATATCCTGGCCAACAACATAAGGGAACGGCTGGGAGTGATCTCTTTCTATCTGGACGGATTGCATTACAACCTGGTTGTCAAATTGCTCAATGATCTTTTTGGCATCCAAGTCAGGGGCGGCTGCGCCTGCGCAGGAACTTACGGTCATTTCCTGCTGGACGTGAGCCACGAGCATTCGCGTGAGATCACGCAGCGGATCAGTCACGGTGATCTTTCGGTGAAACCAGGCTGGGTGAGGCTTTCACTTCATCCCACCGTAACCGGCGATGACCTTGACCGTATTTTGGAAGGCATAGAATTTATTGCCCTGAATGGTCATCGTTATTCAGGGCAGTATGAATATAACAAAAGGACCAATGAGTTCAGGCACATAAGCGAGCCTGAGGACAAGACTGTACTTGTGAAAGACTGGTTTGATCTGACGTAGAGGTTTAGAATGATTGTCAATTGTCAATTGTCGATTGTCAATTAAAAATATTCAGTTGGAAATTGTTCATTGGTAACTGAATTATTGTTATTAATTTCACAGATCAAAATAAGCATAGGGATGGGAGAATTGATTTACCTTGACAATGCGGCGACAACCTACCCGAAGCCGGTAGTGGTTTACGATTTCATGGATGAATTTTACCGGAAGAACGGTGTCAATCCAGGCCGGTCAGGGTATGACAAGACACTGGAATGTGAAGAACTGGTTTTTTCAACACGAAAAATGCTGACTGATTTTTTCAATGGTACGAATCCCTACTATCTTACGTTCAGTTACAATGCGAGTGACTCGCTGAACATGATCATTCAGGGCATGTTAAGCAAGGGGGATCACGTGATCACCAGCAATTTGGAGCATAATTCGGTTCTCAGGCCCCTGTATCATAAAAAACACGATGGTGATATTGACGTCACCTATATTCCATTTAATGATCGTGGTTACCTTGATCCTGATGATGTAAAGAAAGCTTTCCGGAAGAACACGCGGCTGGTGATCATCAACCACGGATCGAATGTGATTGGCACCATTCAGCCAATTGCTGAAATTGGGCGTTGCTGCCGGGAAGCAGGGATCTATTTTGCCGTTGACGCAAGCCAGACAGCCGGTCACATTCCGATTGACGTACAATCCATGTGCATCGACCTGCTTGCCTTCACCGGGCACAAATGCCTGTTCGGGCCCACGGGCATCGGCGGCTCCTATGTTGGAGAAAATGTTCCCATCAGGGGTACACGCTTTGGAGGGACAGGTGTGCGTTCAGCCTATCCGTTCCATCTGGAGGAGTTTCCCTACAGGATGGAAGTCGGCACGTTGAATATTGTCGGCGTGGCAGGGCTTTGTGCGGGGAACCGCTGGATCAGGGAACAGGGCGTTGAGAACCTGCACAGGAAAGATATGGTGCTCTGGCAAAAATTACGGGATGGACTCCGGCAAATTGACGGTGTCATTCTCTATTGTGCTGAGAGTTCAGATCACCACAACGGCGTTTTAAGCTTTAACATCCAGGGCTGGGAGGCAGGAGATGTCGGGACCATGCTGGATGTTGACCACAACATCGCCTGCCGTACGGGATTGCATTGCGCACCGTTGGTGCATGTGCAGCTTGGAACAGATAAAATCCACGGCTCAGTCAGGTTCAGCATTGGACCGTTCAACACGGAAGAGCACATTGATAGGGCTATTGAGGCTGTGAAGGAAATAGCCCTCATGAGAAGATCAAAAAGCAAAGAGTAAATATCAAAGATCAAAAGTATTTTTAAGTTTTGCTTTTTGACCTTTGATTTTATGGATTGAGCACCAGCGCATCTGCTACGATCTCGCCCAGTGTTTTAACCTCCACGCCCAGTCCGTAATGCTGGTTAAGTCCCATGATCTGGTCTATGCAGTTATGGCAGGGCGTGGCGACGATCTTTGCACCGGTTCTTTGTATCTGGTCAGCTTTCAGCTTGCCGATCTTCAGCCTTCTGTCGTTGTATTCACTCATCGAAAGCTGGCCGCCACCGCCACCGCAGCAGTAATTGTCGGTGCGGTTGGGTGTCATCTCAATGAAGTTGCTGACCGTATGCTTCAGAATGTAGCGCTGCTCTTCAATCACTCCGCCCAGCCTGACAAGGTTGCAGGGATCGTGAAGGGTTACCGGAAGTTTGTTTTTGGCGGGATCTACCTTTATTCTGCCAGAGCGGATGTAATCTGCCAGTAATTCAACGGCCGTGATCACCTCAAATGGATAGGACCTTTCGATCCATTCGGGTCCTTCCCAGCGGATGGAGCGGGAACCGTGTCCACACTCTGCCAGAACCATTATCTCCGAGCCGAGGGTTTGCATTTCACTGACCAGCCGGTCGGTGAGTTCAGCAGCCAGCCGATCCTCGCCTGAATAATAGGCATAATTGGTGACATCGTAGACCTTGCTCGACAAAGTCCAGCTCTCACCTGCTGCATAGAAGACCTTGGCCATGGCACTGATCGAAAGCGGAAAGAATTTTGGCTCCCTGGGATTCAGCGTATACATGATCTTTTTGCCTGGCTGGTCAAGGGGGATCGAGGCAGATTCATCATTTACCTCCATTTTCAGATCTTCTTCCAGCCAGAGGATCGTATCCACAAATTCGTTGTGCGGTATGGCCATGTTATTACCCGACTGGATGGCGGCATCGACCGTTGACCTTAAACCTTTTGGCACCAGGTCCATTTCAGAGAGCAAGGTCCGGGCTGATCTGACCAAAAACGGAATATCAATCCCGATGGAACAGTGTGCCGTACATCTTCCGCACATCGTACACGCACCGAAGAGCACATCCACCATTTCCCGGGCCGCATCTTCGTCCAGATCCCGGGCGCCAACCAGCCTGGGGATGAATCTGCCGGCTACGGTGTGGTATCTTCTGTAAATGCCCGAAATCAAATCCACCTTGCGGCCAGGGATGAACCGGGGATCCCGTGTTGTCAGAAAATACTGGCAGGATTCACCGCACAATCCGCAATGAACACAACTGTTCAGGTTTGAAAGTAGGCGCCCGTCGAGGTTATCCTTCAATGCCTTCAGTGCTTTTTCCCGGGATGTCATCAGGTCATCGCTCATGATCGCTCTTCTTTTACGGGCCATGCACCCCGTCTTCCAAAAAAAATGGCCAGGTAAACCCTGGAAGTGAAAAAATAAACGACATGCTTCAATTTTCCAATGGGAATATAGAGCATCAGCACGGAAGCGCAGATGAGCAAAGCCGGAGTGAGGGAATTTATCAGCAGTGTCAGGACAACGAACCCCTGAAAGGCCGTGACCAGTGCATTGCTGATAAAATCATCAGGATTGGAGAGCTGCCGTAACTCCTTTTTGATGATCCGTTTGATAAGGATAAACCAGCCAGCAAGAAAAGAAATGGACAGTGCACCGGCAAAAATTGCAGACCAGGGTAAGGTAGGGTAAACATTGAAAAAGAAAAGAAAGACCAGGAACAGGCTTAAAAATGTTCCAAGGTGATAGACCAGGCCACTGACGTAGGTTGGCAGGTGAAGGTAGGCTGATTCCTTACGTGAAGGGGACATCGCCTTGGTAAAGGAGTAGGCAACGGCCGGGAACACCTTCCCCCTGGCTTTGGCATATTCCCTGGGCCTTGTCAGGAACAGGGAGCGTACGAAATGATACAGGCAAACCAGGAAGCAAACACCTGTGCAGGTCAGAAAAACCCAATGGAATGTGGTCATAATGGACTATTTAAACACATCCATCCGGTTTGGGTAAGCCGGCGATCTTACAGGCGCCCCGCGCAGGCCCCATCGGGAACAATTCGTAGATTTCCCGGAGCCGAAGTCCGGTATGTTCACAGATTTTGCGAACCATCGGAGCCATATCCGTTTCTTTCCAGTGGTCACGGATAAAGTGGATCACGGCCCAGTGTTTTTCATTCAATTCCCCAGTACCATCGTGTTTGGCAAAGAGTACGGCCACTTCTTCGTTCCAGAGCTCAGGCTGCTGTAAAAAACCATCGCCGTCAACATCAAACGCGGTTCCCTGTATATCAAGTTTTGGCATAAATGGAAGATTATTCGTGGTTATTCGTAGTCATTCGTTGTCATTCGTGGCCATTTGTTCGGCGCTGCGCGCCTCGCGTTATTCGTGGTTATTTGTCGATATTATTGGGTGCAAAGTTATCAAAATCTTCACTACGGATAAAGATTCCTGCAGCTTGCAGCTTGTAGCTTGTAACTTGCAGCTACCAATCACTCAAGCACCAATAGCGTTATCTCCGGCTTAATCCCTACACGCCCCGGATACCCGATAGCTCCCAACCCGCGATTGACATAAAGGTATTGTTTTCGCCCGTCTGCATGAACAAATTCATATATTCCGGCCCATTTGCCGTACAGCCATTGGACAGGACTCCACTGAAAGCGGTTGGTCTCAATGCCAAACTGAAAACCGTGGGTATGACCGGACAGTGTAAGATCAATCTGCGGGAAATCCCGGATGACTTCCTCTTCCCAATGGGTTGGATCATGCGTCAGGAGGATGATCATCCGGGTATCATCCAATCCCGTCGTCGCTTGCCGGAGATCTCCCCTTGTTTCAAAACGGTCGTAGACACTCCAGTTATCAACCCCGGCAATTGCCAGGCTATCGCCGTTCAAGTGAACGATTTCGTGACGGTTGCATAACAGCCTCCAGCCAATCCTGTCAAAGTAACTGTACAGTTCCGTCATATTCTTCTCCTTTGCTTCAGGGGTATCCCACGATGCATAATCACCATAATCGTGATTGCCAAGTACTGCAAAAATTCCAAGTGGCGCACTGAACTGGCTTAAGGTACCTTCATAGGGAATCGCCTCACCGGTCACCGAATTGACAAGGTCTCCTGTAAACAGGATCAGATCAGGGTCAAGGGAGTTCACCGTGTTTACAACCTGTTCCAGTTTCTTCACGGAGGGCCAGGTACCCAAATGGAGATCAGAGATCTGGACAATGCGCAATCCCTGGAAACCTTCAGGAAGGTCGGAGAGCTCAAGCTTTTGTTCAATGACCTGGTAATTATATCCCCATACAACCATGCCGAGAACCAAAAAGACCAGCAGGATCATCCCGAAGCCATAGCCAGCGTACTGCACCATACGGAGGCTTTTCAATCCTCTGGCCGATGAGTCGCTCTTCCTGCTGAAGAGCCGTCTGCCTGTGATTAAAAGATGGCGTAAAATCACCGTCAGAAGCAGGATGAGTGCAGGAATGAGTTTGCAGGCATACATTACGAATACAAAGCCCATCAGGTAGATCAGGAAAGGCGATGATGTGTCACCAGCTTCAAGGAACAGCGCTGATAACTGGCTCAGGATGAGGATCAGGAAGGGTGACCAGTAAAGTATGGTAAAAGGTATCCGGAAGTAAACTGCCGTTTTTCTTAAGAGCGGATGGATTGATTTCCAAAGGAAAAGGTCAAGCCCAATGAGCAGAAGCAGGAAAGGGAAGTAACTGGCATTTTTCGGAGCGGTCTTCAGAGTGATGACATAGAAGGCAGCCAGGAGAAGGAGGGCTGCTGCCGATAGCAATATCTTTGTTTTTTTACTCATTATGAACATTATCCGGTGAGGCCTACCAATTACCCCTCCCCCATGTTTCCGGTACAAGCACCAGGGAAACTACCAAGTACCCCTCCCCCGTCCCCTCCCCTGCAAGCAGGGGAGGGGTGCAGGGGTAGGGTACATTGACTACAACGTGGCTTAAGGTGAATATCGCGGACAAATTATCCCGTGATATTCCTTTTCGTCCGCGTTATCCGTGTTCTATTCCATCAATTTTTACGCGTTCCGGATATAATTGACAAGGCCTTTAGCCTGAAAGATGGCCATCAGCTTATCGGGCAAAGGTTCAAAAGCGAACGACTTCTCCCCTATTTTAACGATCCCTTTCTCGAATTCGATCTCAATCTTATCACCAGCTTTATAGTCATTCACAGCCTCTGGAAGGATAATGATCGGAAGCCCTTGGTTGACGGATGAGCGGTAGAATATACGGTTGACGGATTTGCAGATGACGGCTTTGATCCCGGCATAGGCAAGCCCCACAGACGGATGTTCGCGTGAGCTGCCGCAGCCGAAATTGGCACCGGCAATGATAATGTCCCCTGATTTGACCCTTTCGGCAAAGCTGTCGTCGAAACCCTTGAACAAATGGGGCATTATCTTATCCGGCTCAGAGCTGAGGACGTTATACGTCAGGTTTCCGGCGAACATCTGGTCCGTGTTCAGGTTGTTGACATCCGCGTAGTTCCACGTTCCTTTCAGGAAGCGGTCTTCGCCATCGGGGATAGTGACCGTAGGACTTTGAGCCGAAGCGTAAGGGAACTTATCCGAAGCCTTTATTCCGCGGGGATCCGTTATTTCACCGTGAAGGGCCGACACCGCCACTGTTGCCGGCGATGCAAGGTAGATGCCGGATTCCTTATTCCCCATCCTTCCCTTGAAGTTCCTGTTGGCCGTGGATATGACCGTATGACCGTCGGCAGGAATTCCCTGGCCGGTACCCAGGCAGGGGCCGCAGGAAGACGACAGGACGTTGGCCCCGGATTCGATGAATATGCGGATAAGACCTTCCTCCATTGCCTGAAGATAGATCTCCTTAGATGCAGGGATCACCAGGAACTGGAATCCGGGAGGTATTTTTTTGCCTTTGAGTACGCGGGCTGCTTCGCGCAGGTCTTCCAGGCGGCCATTGGTGCAGGTTCCCACCAGGGCCTGATGCAACCTGGTACCCTGTACTTCCGAAACCGCTTTCACATTATCCACATGGTGCGGTGCCGCCACCACGGGGAAGATTTCATCCAGGTTGATGGTAATTTCCCTGACATACTGTGCATCTTCATCCGCCCATACACCCGGAATTTTTTTACCAAAATGTTCTTCCAGAATAGGATCAGCCGGAAAAACTGCATTCTTGGCACCCATTTCAGAGGCCAGGTTAGCGAGCGTCATACGGTCAGAGATCGAAAGGGTGGCTACACCATCCCCGTGAAATTCAATGGAACGGTAATCGGCCCCGCTGGAACCGATCATGCCAATGATCCAGAGAGATAAGTCCTTAGCATACACTCCTTTATTAAATTTCTTATGAAGTATTACTTTAATGCTTTCTGGTACCAGGAACCAGGTTTCCCCCTGTTTCCAAAGCCCGGCAGTTTCAGTGCGGTCGATACCGGCGGCGAATGCGTTGAAGGCGCCGGCGGTGCAGGTATGGCTGTCGCTGCCGACAATGAGCATACCCGGGCGGGCATAGAGGGCCATTAGCTGGTGGCAGATACCATCACCGACATCGTGGAATTTGGTCACACCCTGATCTGCAGCGATTTCCCGTATCCGCTGGTAGTCGTTGGATAATTTTGAACTGGTTGGTGGGGCGTTATGATCGAGCACAATGAACAGCTGATCCGGGTCGCTGACCTTTGTTCCTCCCATTTTCCGGAAAGTTTTCTCGATGCTGGCCGTATTATCGTGCGACATGACGATGTCGGGCTTTTTAAATACAATGGCGCCTGCGTTGGCGTTGAAGATTTTTTCTGCGAATGTTCGTCCCATAGGATTCTGATTTGGTGGTTTGTGGTTATTTGCTCGGCGCTGCGCGCCTCGCGTTATTCGCGGTCATTCGTTGTCATTTGCGAAGCGCTGAGTGCCTCGCGTCATTTGTGGTCATTCGTGGATATTTTTGAGCGGCAAAGTTATCGAAATCTTAGGTATGATCAAATAGTCTATGAAGCATGAAGCATGAAGGATATAAAATGAAAAATTTAAAAGATAATACTTGCAGCTTGTAGCTTGTAGCTTTATTTATTTTCCACATTCCTCGCCGATTTGCCAAAAATTCCTATTTTTGCACCTCTGAATGAAAGCGGGGTAGTTTGACAAACGGAGAGGTGGGTGAGCGGCTGAAACCAACAGTTTGCTAAACTGTCGTACTCGAAAGGGTACCGGGGGTTCGAATCCCCCTCTCTCCGCAAAAAATTCCGAAAGTATTGATAAATCCAGCTTTCGGAATTTTTTAGAGGACATAACGGGACAGAATCAGGACAATAATAACGAAATGTCGAAATCCAGACAAAAAAGAAAAAGTTCGGTGGTCTGCCCCGACTATATTCCTGCCCGACTGGTGGAAGGCAAAGATTGGTACATTTATTTTTATGCCCTTGATCCCTATTCCAATCTATTACGCAGGAAAAGAATAAAGTTCAATCGGATCAAGAGTAGATTGGATCGCAGAAGAATTGCCCAGCAATTGATCGTAAAAATAAACCGGAAACTTGCAGAGGGTTGGAATCCTTATGTTGAAGAAGAAGCACCAAAGGCATTTAACAGATTGTACGAGGTTATTGATACATTCTTGGCGGAGAAAAAAAGAGAAATGCGTCCTGATGGATTCAGATCCTATAATTCATTCGGGAAAAAACTAAAAGAATGGATGGAGAAAGAAAAACAAACTGAAATGAACATTTTCAGTTTCAACAAGTATTTCGCCGTAGAGTTCATGAACAATGTTTACAGAAAGAATAAAGTCAGTGAAAAAACCTACAACAACTACCTGATATTCTTTAGGATATTTTGGAATTGGATGATAGAAAAAAATTATACAGCAACCAATCCCTTCAGTGAAATTTCGAAGAAAAAAGAGAAGAAAAAGAACAGAGAAATTATTGACGAACCAACGAGAATAAGGATCAAAGAATATCTTGAGAAAAATGACTACTCCTATTTGGTAATGTGTTTACTGGCCTTTCATGTATTGATTCGTCCAAAAGAAATCATGGGGATCAAAATCAAGGATATTGATACTAAAAAGCAGACAATTTTCATCCCGGCACAAACGGCTAAAAATGGATCCGATCGAATCGGAACCATACCAAACTATATGATAGAGATGTTTAAAAAAATGGATATAGAAAAAATAGATCCTAGTTGGTACCTATTTTCCGAGGGATTCAAACCTGGTAAAATAAAAGTTGATAGTCGTAAAATTGCCAAAAGATGGGAAAAACTGAGGACGGATCTCAAATTGCCCATATCCATTAAATTTTATTCCCTGCGTGATAGTGGCATCATCCAAATGCTGGAGGACGGTATTTCTGCAGAATATGTGAGGCAGCAGGCTGATCATTCATCCCTGGACATGACCACCATATACTCCAAGCATGCCCGTCCGGATGGCATAGAACAAATCAAAAACAAATCCAGGGCGTTTTAAAGCAGGGCCGTTTCAAATTCAAACGACACCTGACCGGATTCATCAAAATTGATCTTCACTGATTTAATAAAGAAAAGCAGGTTGTTGTAGCGGTATTTCCGCGAAAGATCAATTGACTTGATATCCCCTATGTGGCCATAGGCTTTGAATTTGAGGATCCTCACTCCCCCCAGGTACCAATCAAGAAATGATTTCCAGTATTTTTGATAAAAGCCGTACTGACCATGCCAGGTTATGGCAAGATCGCCACATTTGTTGTTGAAATAATCAAAGTTGTGCGAGGAACCAAACGGATACTCTTCATACCCGCCATTCTGTTTCATTCCATGGTACAGCAGCAGCCTCAGGGAAAACGAATTGGACTGGAAGTTGGGAAATCCCCTGCAGTTGCCTATCTGTTCGGTTTTAGGGACAAGCCAGGTATGCTGCCCGTAGACCGAAGTGCCCCGATCCGGTACAAGGGATCCATTGGCAGCATCGATTGAAAATTCACGATCTCCCTGGTAAAATGGATTTAGCTGATCCGAGGATCGGATCCAGCGGTACGTGCTGTCATAAGCCTCCCAGCTCCAGACATAAAAAGCATGCTCACTGTGCACCAGCATGCAGTCATTCACCTGGTTGTCATCCGCAGGCAAATCTTCGATTGACTGAACTTCACCCACATAATGAAGTGAGGATGTATCGAAGGTTTGGGATTTGAGGTAATCATCCGAGGAATCCCCGGCAAAGGATAGTGAAAATCCTTTGGCAGGTTCAAATTCCATGCTGATGGAATTTGCATCCACCAGCAATTTGACATCCAGGTATGAGGGATCATTGTAAAGCTGGTCGATGGTTCGGGTGATTACCCTTGCATTCTGGGGACTGACAAACGTCAAAATTCCAAGGTTTGCCATTTCCCAAAGGAAATCTGCCACTTTAATGAAGGGCACATGGTTTTGCAAATTGATCGTCCGGGGCGGATCCAAAAGGTATGCACTATCCTTTTCAAAGGTACTTGAGCAGTATGTATTGAAGATGACCAGGCGGGCCAGGTCAGGATCTTTTCTAAACACATTGTCCACCAGTTCAAAGCCAGCGGTTTTGAATATTTGTCCGAACACATAACCCAGGTATGGGAACGGGACAATGGGTGCATTGATGAAATAAAATCCATAAGCCTGCAGGTAGAAATTGACCGAGTTGAAATGCTCTTTATAATACGCTTCAAACGGGGTTCCGTCAAAGAATTTGGTGTCTTCTACAGGAAAAACATTGTAATCCACCTGGGGATAGCCTTTCTCCTTAACAGTCTCAAAGGTCACATAATAGGGATCAATGTCCCGGTTACCTCCAAGGTCAATTTCCGTCAAGTATTTTTCTCTGACCTGGTTAAGCAGACTGGCATTGGCAACGATCAACAGCAGTTCCATGGATTCTCTGGAGGCATTAACTATTTTCAGGATCCCTGAAAATAGTAATGCACCGCAGTAATACAGCCGGAAATCAAAACGGTTATCCTCAGGAAGCTTATAATAAAAATAAGCACCGGGATAACCCAATATCTTTTGATTGGAGGGTGTATTAGGAACCTCAAACGGCAGGCTGAAATTCATTGTTTCCTGTCCCAGGAACAAGGGCGAGGACAGCACAACCGACAGGGATTGCTTTTTCAGTTGCAGGAATTCACCATTGACCCAGAGAGAAAACACGATCGGTTAATTTATGGTTTCAGCAATTATTCTCAATCATTTCCGGTGGAATAGACAACCCATTTAGTTCCTGTGTACAGGAGTGTCACTGCCTTGGTATCGAATGAGGGATCAATCGGAATGGTTGTGATCACCGAGCCTGCGCCATAATCCTTCAGGGTGATCGTGTAGGACTGATCATCTGCATTGTCACTGATCACCGTAAAGAGCTGACCTGCCCCGATAATGGCATTATCGCACCATACTTCAATGTTGGCATCTGCATCTATGATATATACCGATATCCACTTGCTGGGTGATACCACGGAAGTTTGATTCGAAAGAGTTTCTACAGGGATTCGTGCAGGACGGTTTAACAGAGTACCATTGGATGAAAAAGATGCGATCGAGGTTCCACCCCAGTCTTTCACGGTGATACCATTACCGGATGTCATTTCCACGATGGCCTCGGTATTTATCTCATCCGTATGAAAATCGTTTGAAACCAGCAGATCACCCTGAATGTAACAGTCTGGATTGATGACGATTGCACCAGGATCAAATTGTATATATGTGGAAGGTACTTCGTTGTTGATGATTCTTGGTTTTATTGGATTGCCGGCAGTCTTGCCAATATACATGTTGCCAAACACATGAAAGAGTCCTGATGGAGTATTGGTGCCTATTCCCACATAATCCGTCAGGGTTTTCTGGAATACATAACTGCCGCTTTTGCTCCATTTGGAAGAATCCTCGATGGCCGCAAAATCATCCGACAAGGTATTCAGATCCACATTTTGCCCTCCGTCCAGCACAAGGGCAATCAAAGATGCACCGGCACTGGCACCGGTTATTCTCAAATCATTAGTCGATAAAGTGCCATCAATGATAGCACTACCATCCACATCAAGACTTGAACTGGGAGAACCTGAACCAATTTTCAAGGCATTCGGTATTCGAACATAAGTGCCATCATTATACACCTGGCTGGCATTCAGGGCCAGACCATCCCATTTGGAAAGGTAGTTCGTGGTGTTGGATGATCCCACCTGGGGATCTTCTTCCTTACTGATATATGCCTGGTCAGTCACCCATTTTCTGGATGCAACCTTTGTCAGCGTATCGCTGCGATGCAGATACGCTGCAGAATCATGGATCCACTGCGGATCTTTTTCCTCAGGGATTTCCAGTAAAAAGCCCTGATCAAGCACCCAATGTCGGGATGCGACTTTGGTTGTAGTATCCGAGTGATGCAGGTACTCTGTGGAATCACTGATCCACACAGGATCGGTTTCAGCTTCGGTTTCGGTTATGTAACCCTGATCAAGCACCCAGTGTCGGGATGCGACTTTGGTGGTTGTATCCGAATGGTGCAGGTAATCTATAGAATCGCTGATCCATACCGGATCGGTTTCAGAACCGGTTTCGGTTATATACCCCTGATTGAGCACCCAATGGCGGGAGGCAACTTTGGTGGTTGTATCCGAATGGTGCAGGTACTCTGTGGAATCGCTGATCCACACAGGATCGGTTTCAGCACCGGTTTCGGTTATGTACCCCTGATCAAGCACCCAATGGCGGGATGCAACCTTGGTTGTCGTATCCGAATGGTGCAGGTAATCTGTGGAATCACTGATCCATACAGGATCGGTTTCAGCACCGATTTCGGTTATGTATCCCTGGTCAAGCACCCAGTGCCGGGATGCAACTTTGGTGGTCGTATCCGAGTGGTGCAGGTAATCTATAGAATCACTGATCCAGACAGGATCCATTTCCTGGATCACTCCGCCACCACCATCCCGGTAAGCAGCCGTATCCACATAGCTGAATTCCCCGGTGGTCATATTCCACATGACCAGCCTGGATGTTTCATTGGCGCGGAGCTTGGTGACTTTCAGGGAGTCCTCAATCCTGACATAATTGGGATGATCCAGGATGTTGCTGGTGCTTAGAGTAGAGCCATCCCATTTGGAAAGGTAGTTCGCAGTGATGACACCCACCTGCGGATCGGCTTCAGTGGTCAGGTATCCTGCCAGGGCATGATTGCCCCAGCCATAAGCAGCATTCCAGTTTGCCTCCTGTGAAGTGGTGGGTATGACATATCCGCTAGTCAGACTTAAGGTGGAAGGTCCTCCGATCACCTGTCGGGCATTGTCAAACTGCAGACCAGGTACATTTTCTGTAAGATTGCCTTTGGTTAGTGCGGCTTCTGCACCGATATCCGATAGCACCTGGGAACCTGTCCTGGTTTTCACTTCACTGCCGGATGCATCCAAAACCAGGAATTTATCATAATCCGATGAACCCAAGGCTGGAGAAGAAATATAGAACTTACTGGCAGTGAGCTTTGATCCGTCAAACGCCAGGTCACTGTCCCCTTCAATGGTTCCATCGCCTGTCCATATTCCCACTTGATTATTCACAGGCATTCCGACCTTATAAACATCTCCGCCACCTGTACCACCAAATACGCTTTTCAATAAAGCGGTATCAATCACAATGGATTTTGTGGCAGATCCGTCATAAGAAAGGGTCAAAATGCCATATCCGTTGGACAGGGCATTGTTTACTTTTTCGGCATTATCCACGATACCGTCATTATCGTTATCGTATGTCAGCTTATACATATCTCCGCCACCACCCCCACCGTCAAAGACAGTTTTCAGAGTAGCCGTATCAATTACGATGGATTTAGGTGAAGAGCCGTCAAAGGAAAGCGACATGATGCCGTACCCATTGGACAGGGCATTATTGACTTTCTCAGAGTTATCAACGATATTATCGCTATCTGTATCATACGTGGATTTGAACATATCCCCTCCAGCTCCGCTGCCACCAAGACCGGTGGTGTCATAATAGCTTATGAGCTTAGTAGCTGGATTGTACATCAAAACAGTAGAATATTCTGCATTGGGAACGCTGGTAAATCTCAAGGTAGAGCCTGTTACCCTTATCCCGCCATTGACAGTCAGGCTATCGCTACTGAGGATCATTTCATCCGTTGGGGAACCACCTTGTTTTATGGTCTGCCAAACCATTTTTGATGTTTCATTTCCGTTTCCGTTCTCCGGCATCATGACCTGATAATTACCCATCAGAGTATAATTCTGGGCATCATCTTTCCCTAAAAATTCAATGCCTGCACCTATCCCGTCACCGGTGGTGGATGTACCGTATGATTGTAGCTGCAAGGGATTTTGCACGCCATAGGCATACGCTGTGGTCTTTTTAAGAACAGCAGTAGGCCTGGATGAGGCGGAGATGGCTTCAATGGCGGATTCAAATTCTCCACTTACCGAATAAATGTTTGAAGCGTAAAGGGAATCCACTTCTTTGATGTCAAAACCATTGAGCATTAAATTTTCTGTGGCATTGTGATCACCCAGGTTATCACCTGAGGCACCGCCACTACCTGCTATAAATATGGTATCACCAGATTCAGTGATCGTAATGTTAGCTCCGCCCTTAATATAGATGTCCGGACTACCGGAGGTATTACTTGATATGGCCGAGGAATTTGCTCCTGCAGTTTTGACATCAAGCACGCCTTCATTATTGCTATAATGATCCAATCCAGCAATACTGTCATGGATCTGAGAACGCACCCAGAATTTTGAAGCATCAAAGGCATTCGTATCGGCTTTTGCCTGATAACTGGTTTTTTCGCTTGTCCATACCGGATCTGATTCCACTCCCACACCACCACCGCCACCACCCCATCCGGTGGTATCCATTTTGCAGATGCGATGGGTTGCCGAATCCAGCACAAGAAAATATTTTTCAACGCTCGATGAGACATCGCGTATGCTCAGGGCACCATTGATTCTTAAAGTGTCCATATTGAAATCACCTTTGATTAATGGATTGGCAGTTGCAGAAGCGTCAATCCATAACTGGTTGTTCTGTGTTGTCAGCCCTGAGGAGCCCATGACGGATCCCGTATAATTTCCAATGACAACATTATAGTCTCCTGTGGTCAGATAGGCCCCAGCAGCTGTACCTATGATTGTATTGCCCATCGAACCACCGGAAATGTAGTATCCTGCATTATTTCCAATGGCGACATTCATGGAGGAATTGAATACGCCAGAGGTGTTTCCATATAAGGCATTCTTTCCCAGTGCCACATTTTCCTGGCATTGTCCCAGGTACCGGCCAGCCTCATGGCCTATCAGGACATTGTTCTGGTAATCCAGGCTGGCTCCCGCATTATGGCCAATGGCAATATTATAATTATCATCTGCAGAAGATGTCAGATAGGATAATGCATTTGAGCCAATGGCAATGCAATAATCTGCCGACTGGTTAGCTCCCAGGGCATTCGTACCAATGGCAACGGAGTTATCTGCGGTTGTGGCGGCATCCATGGCCGCATAACCGATGGCCACGTTGTTATTGCTGGAATAAGATGCTCCGGAAAGGGCATTGTAGCCTATCCCGACATTTCTGTATACTGTGCTTCCTGCAGTCATCACATTATTACCAATGGCCACATTCTGGTATCCTGTCGTGGCGGCATCCAGGGCATTGTATCCCATGGCCGTATTTTCATAACCGCTGCTGATGATGTTTCCTGCATTATTGCCCAGCAAGGTATTATACCACCCCTGCACACCGGATGAGTGGGTGAAAGATCCTCCAGCATTCCGGCCCAGTACTGTATTGTTTTCTGTACGTAACGTATTGTCTGTTATGACATCCGTGGCCAGGTACAATACCCCTGTTTTATTGTTATAGAGGGTATCCGTTGCCGAATCCACCCAGGTCCAAAAGCTTTCCACATTTATGCCTGCAATGCTGTCATGTATCTGACCCAGCACCCAATGTCGGGATGCTATTTTGGTAAGGCTGTCCGAATGATGCAAATAATAAGATGAATCCGACAACCATATAGGATCTGATTCTTCTTTGAGGTATCCAAGCTGCAGCACCCAGTGGCGGGATGCGACCTTGGTGGTTGTATCTGTGCGGTGAAGATAATTAGCAGAATCATTTACCCAGAGCAGATCCTGTTCCTGTATCAGATAGGATTGCTCTATGACCCACCACCGGGTTGCATCCCAGGTGGTATCGCTTAAGTACTGAATGAGGGAGGAAGTATCCGGCCAATCCATGATATCCTGCAGCCATATGGTATCGTTCTTATCCAGGCGGATCGTATCCTTGTTTAAAAACAGCGTGTCATCATCAAATCTGAGCAGATACAGACTGTCACCTGATTTGATGATCAAGGTATCCAGCAGTACGATATAATTGCCATTATTTCCAGCTACGGTATCCAGCATGATAAGGGATTCAAAACGAGCCGTCTTTAGAAAATCTGTATTGGAAATGAATTTCAAGGTATCCACTCCCTGGGGGATCTTTGAGGAGAGCGAATCCACATAGATGCGATCCCCGTACATGGACTGACTCCGGAGCACCCCGGGTACCAAAATCAAAAGCAGAAGTATTTTAGAAAGGAAATGCCACATATTTATATCTCCCGTTGATTGCAGATTTGACTTTAAAACCGGTTGTGGTAAAATCGTATTCCGAGTGAAGCACCAGGTTATTGGCAGCAAAGCAGTTTCCGATGACCACATAATTGGTATCGGAAAACGGCACCTCAAAGATCACCTGGGTGCCGGATGTCAGCACATTGACCGTGCCTTTGCGGATGGTTCCCTCGTTGGATTGGAAATACATCGCAACCGAGTCAATCAGGTCAATCAGAAACACCCGCAGCTGCTCGGCAGTGATCTCCTCGTCATAGTTTTCCAGGAAATACTGCTGCACATAGGACTTCAGTTCGTTCCATGATCTTACGGCCATTGTCTAGAGGTAGCTTGAGTTAAAACTCTGGTTGAAATTCTTCGATGTATAGATGTTCTCATCATGAGCATAATTCACGTCCTCATATGCCCTGGCATATTCAAATTCCCTGCAGTACAGATAGTCATTATCCTTATGCACCTTCAGGGATGTGGACAGCACCAGGACAGGATACAGGCGGTTTTCAATGAATTCATAGATTTCATTGGAAAGGAAAAAATCCCGGAGGTATTCGGATTCCAGCTTGGTGATGAACCCGGTGCTGGTCGTGTATTTTTGTGTTTCCCGGGCAAGGATCTGCCTTCGGGGAGGATCCATCACGGAGAAATCAGGGATGATCCGCTCCACGGTAAACCGTGCGACATCGGTTTCTTTGATGGTTTCCCCGGTGCACCGGAGGCTGTCATAACCACCCAGGGAATTGCGAAAGATAAAGAACCGCTGGTTGGGGTACACCGTGCGGTCCAGGATGAACTCCATGGTCCGGGAAACCTGCACGCCATCATCCACCAGAAAGACCTCATATTTTTGGATGGTTTTGCCCTGGGACTGCGGTAAAGAGATCAGATCCAGCTTGGCATAGGTGCACACCACCTCGACGATATCGTACTTGTGGATAGGCGAATAGGTATATTTGGTGAAAGTATAGGTTGAATTATCCGAGTAGGTGATTTTGATCAGCAGGGCCAGCCAGGAGGTATCATCATACCACACCAGAAAATGCAGCATTTCCGGCTGGCGGATCCAGATTTTTTTACTCTGGGGACGCCATGTGAGGAAATCCTTGTTATAGGGCAGCATGTCAAAAAACGAGGAACCTTCCTGGCTCAATTTAGCCATCTGGGCAAAATCAATGCCTCCCACCGTGACATAGGTATCGGTGGACCAGGTGATGTGCAAGCGGTGATACAGTCCTGTGTAGCTTTCACAGAACTGCACCACAAAGCGCTTGATCTGATCGGAGCGGTCAAAGATGAAATCCGAGACAACCTGGGGAAACAAAAACCGGCTACTGTCCACGATTTCCACCAGCAGGTACTGGGCAAAGTCAAACTGTGCGTTTCCCGAAGCATCGGGAGTGAGTTGTTCCTCTGCCAGAAAGGTCAGTTCACCGGGATTATTCACCAGGTAGACGCGGCCAAGGATCTTGAAATTCTCCCTCATCACCGGTGTGGCTCCTGCCCGGTTGGATTCCACCGAAAGTGTGGCAATGGTGTTATCGGACAAGGTCAGTGAATAATCCGCTTTTGGTTTGATGGATTCCAGGGTGATGCGGTAGTTGCCCATATACATACCCGATATATGGTAGTTGGATATCAGATGGTAGTTGCTGCGAAGTCCTTCAACCAGAAGGTCGCCCCACTCTGAAAGTGTGATCCCGCCTGAGGCAACGATCAGCTGGAGGCCGGATTCATCAGGAGAAGATGCCAGGGTAAATGCCAGGGTATGATCGTTGAACGACAGTGTAAATCCGTGTCCTACGGTCTCATCCGTGGCGGTAAGCTGCAACACAATTTTTGCAGTTACCCCATCGGAGGCATACATGTTATTGGTGGACACGCCAAAAACGATCGGATTATTGCAAAAAGAGACTTTTGAAGGAGTTTTGCTGATGGTAATCATGGGAGCAAAACTTCAACGAAAACCAAAGATTAAAAAGGACAGCACCTACACCCCGACCGCTTTGCGGATCCGGTCAAAGTCATCGTTTTTCTTTTTGATGTCCCACCAGGAGACACTGGCCTGGATGGGATCATCCAGCTTTTTGATCAGCTTGCCCAGCATCTCCAGCAGCTCTTCAGGAGTTTGCTGCTCTGTGTAGCGGGGAAACTCCGGAATGTTGACCACAGGAGCAACCGCTGAGGCCGTGAGGGAGTCTTTTGCCGAAGGCACATTGATCCCATGGATGTCACCGGTATTGATCTGATAGGCCATGGAGCGGTTAAGCGCTACCGAAGACAGCCCACTGGTGGATCTTTGGGAAAACCCCTCACCCTCAATGGGCAAAAGTGCAGCCTCCTGGTCAATGGGATGATCATCCAGATACCGGATCGACTGTATCAGGAGACGGTCACGTTTTTCAACAGCCTGCTGGATGCGCATCTGGGTGGCTTCTGCCCTGGAGATTTTCTCGCTGAACTCATCGTACAGCTGCTGCGGATTGGAATCAGAGCTCTTTAATTGCTCATCGCGTTGATGGATAAGCTCCTGAACCGTGAGAAAATTCTTTTGCATGTCCTCAATGATGGACTGCATGCCCAGGTATGCATCCATTGGTATTGGATCAGAGGCTAACTCCGGGTTTTGGGCCAGCAGCTCCATGATGCTGCGGGCACGTTTGACCTGGGGATCACCCATCATGGATTCACCCATACGGTACGAACCACCTTCCACATACCCACCATCCGCATAGTCTTTCATGCTTCTTAAGGATTCGATCTCCTGGATATAGGATTTTACCATGGGGTTTTCCATCAGGAAAGAAGGCACGACATACTCATTTTTATGCACCACGCCAGCCACCTCCTCTCGGGAACCTTCGCCGGTATATCCACCCGTTTGGTAGGAAGCCGTGGATATCTTTGCCACCTTGGCCATTCCAAATGCGATGGCAGCAGCCGCTGCAATTGGCGCCAGCACAGGACCGGCAATGGGTATTTCAACCGTGGATTTGTACGCTGCCACGGCAGCCGCCCATGTGTCAATGGTTGCCTGGAATATGGCCAGGGCACGAAACTCCTCACTTTGTTCATCAAAGAGCCCCTGCATCCCGGAAAGAACGTTGCTGAATACAGACAACGTTCCCATCAGAGCCTCCTGGTTAGCCTGGGTGATGGCTTTATTCTTTGCTTGGTTGGCCTGGATCTCCTTTTGGTTGAACTCATCATGGATCTTGCGCTGATCCTCCCGCCCCATGCGGGTAATATTCATCAGCGTTGAGAAATACTGCTCATCGGAGATCACACCCTGGCTGTGGAACATATCCAGCTGGGATTTGATCGCATTCCAGTGGTTCTGGTTCTCCAGCAGTTCACGGGAGCGATCATCCATGGATTTCTGATGCAGCGACGCCAGGAATTCATCCCTCTGGCTAAGCAAATCCTCATAACGCTGCCGGGACTGCGCAGCCTGCTCTACGGCTTTTTGCTCTAATTCCTGATCCCTTAAGGTTTCCAGCTCCGCAATCTGCCGGTGATTACCTGTAGCCATGACAAGGTACCTGTCGTACTTTTCACGGATAGCCTGTAGTTCCCGTTCATTGGCCGAAAGCGTATTGAGGTAGGCCTGCTGGTGAAACGAGTCAATAGCCTGCTGTACCTGGTCAACTGCCTGCTGGATCTTCTGTCCGCCGGAACCAGCTTCAGTTTCGGTTTGCACTTCGATCTGCAGGGAGGCCTGTATCTTTTCTGCATCCTTGATCTTGGCCAGGATGCGGTAAAAATCTTCACTCTGGTACGCAGCGTTCTTCAGGGCAATCTGGTACAGGCGGATTTTCTCCTCGATATTGGCCAGGGTTTCCGAGGCGATCAAATCGGCATCGGCTTCTGCATTGACAATATCATCCAGGGAGAATTTCTGCTCGCGCAGCTGGGATATCTTTCCCATCAGATCCTCAAGCCCTGTATCCAGCTCCTGGGTGGCACTGATTGAATTCTCAACGGATTTGACTGCTTCATACGTGGCTGCATTGCTGCCCAAAAGAAGCGAGACAAACTTCTGCCAGGTGTTCAACCGGAAATTATCCTGGGCAATCCCCTGGCGCCGTGCTTGCATCAGGATCAGTTCAGCTTCGGCCAGCTCCAGTGTCTTGTCCACCTGCTCGATCAGGGCACTGCGCTGGGCGATGGACAGTTTGGTAAATTCTCCGATGACTTCCCCCTGCTTATCATAGGACTGGGACAGCTTTTCATTGGCTTGCAACACCTGGGACAGAGCCTGCTGCTTTTCTTTTTCCAGCCGAATGGATTCTGCGCTGTAGGTATCATAAAGCTTTATGGCGCCCACCAGGGCCGTGATGGCTGTAACCACCACACCGATTGGGTTGGCTGCCAGCGCCTTGTTAAAAGCAAACGTGGCCAGTGTAGCCACGTTGGTTGCTTTGGTTCCCTTTGCCTTGGCAAAGGCCAGGTATTCTTCCTGAAGGATAGCTGCTTTCAGGGCAATGGTATCCTTCAGTCGCAAACCAATGCCTTCCTTGAGCAAGAGGTTTTGAGTGACGATGACGGTTGCCGTCTTGATCTTGTTGCCCAGCAACACCAGCATGGCTGCTGAAACCGACAGGATGGCGGTTTTATTCTTCTGGAAAAATT